>JALYQH010000019.1 GCA_030855945.1 Pseudomonadota bacterium
CACCTTCACCGTCCCGCGCGCGAGCCTGGCCCAGGCGCGATGCGTGATCGAGGGCGAACGCGGTGCGCTCGGCTATGGCAAGCTGCACAGCGATGACGCGGTCGCGAAAGTATCGATCGTCGGGGTCGGCATCCGCTCCAACCCCGAGCTTGCCGCGCGAATGTTCGCGACGCTCGCCGAGCGAAACATCAATTTGCTCGCGGTCAGCGCGAGCGAGATCAAGGTCAGCGTGCTGGTCGCCGAGGCAGAGATGGAACTCGCTGTGCGCGTGCTCCACACCGCCTTCGGTCTCGACGCGCCACAGGAGAAAACCGCATGAGCGGCGAAGGAATGATTCAGGAAGCGCGCGCTGTCCACGGCGATGCCGGCGCGGTCCGCCTAAAGCAATTGATGCAGCGCGGCACCGATTTCCTCGGCACCGAATATGCCATCCTCGGCGGGGCGATGAGCTGGGTCAGCGAGCGCCACTTGGTCGCGGCCATCTCCAACGCGGGCGGATTCGGAGTGATCGCCTGCGGGGCGATGAACCCCGAGCAGCTCGACGGCGAAATCGCCGGGACCAAGGCGCTCACCTCAAAGCCGTACGGGGTTAACCTCATCACCATGCACCCGCAGCTTGATGAGCTGATCGACGTGTGCGCCAAGCATGAAGTCAGCCACGTCGTGCTTGCCGGAGGACTTCCCCCCGGCGGCGCGATCGACCGGATTAAGGCGCATGGCGCGAAATTGATCGCCTTCGCCCCGGCGCTTGCATTGGCCAAGAAATTGATGCGCTCCGGCGCCGATGCGCTGGTGATCGAGGGGATGGAGGCCGGCGGCCATATCGGCCCGGTGTCGACCAGCGTTCTCGCCCAGGAAATATTGCCCCATGTCGCCGCCGACATTCCGATGTTCGTCGCCGGCGGGATCGGGCGCGGCGAGGCGATCGCCGCTTACCTCGAAATGGGCGCGGTCGGGGTCCAGCTCGGCACCCGCTTCGTCTGCGCGACCGAATCGATCGCCCACGCCAATTTCAAGAAGGCGTTCATCCGCGCGTCGGCGCGCGACGCCATCCCGTCGGTCCAGATCGATCCCCGCCTGCCGGTAATCCCGGTGCGCGCGCTCAAGAACCGCGAGATGGTCGCGTTCGCCGCGAAGCAGGTCGAGGTCGCGCAGCGGCTCGATTCAGGCGAAATCGAAATGATGGAGGCCCAGCTCCAGATCGAACATTATTGGGCGGGCGCGCTGCGCCGCGCGGTGATCGATGGCGATGTCGAGGGCGGGTCGGTGATGGCTGGCCAGTCGGTCGGCATGGTCAAGCGCGAGGAGCCGGTCGGGGAGATTATCGCCGAGCTGGTCGCCGAGGCGGCGGCCGCGCTGGGGAGCCGAGGCTAGGCGGCGTTGGTAATCGCGCCGACGCCCTGGCTCTCGGCCATCGGGTAGAGCGTGCGATCCTCCCGCGAGATGCGCTGGTCGAATGCCGCGAACAGCGCGAACGCCTCGCGGTGGAAGCGCGAAAAACCGGCGCCGATCACCGCCGAGGAGGACCAGCGGCGGTCGAAAGCCTCTAGTCGCTCGGCAAGATGCCCCATCTCGGTTTGGAATGCCCTCGCCGTCGCCGCGGTTTCCGAGTTCGGCGAGGCGATCAGCGCGGGATAGAACCACTCATATTCGCTTGCGAGGTGAGCGCGAAGAAGGCCTGTCCACCGCGCCAGCTGAAGCGCGATCGGATAAGCGTCGTCGCCTGGACGATGCGCCTCGATCAGGTTGACCAGGCGCAGCTTCCCGCTCGATGCCTGGTCATGTTGCCAGCGAAGCGATTGCAGTGTCGACATGACGACTTACCTCGCAAAATCAACGTCTTACTGCTTATAGGGCGAGGAAGGATTAATGACGGCTGACGGTTCCTCCGGTTCGGACGCGGTTGGTCGGCCTTGGATTTGCGGGCGCTTCCCTGCTAGCCCCGGGCTTATGCCATCGTCCGCTGCCGTTTCCGCCCGTATCATTCTCACCGGTCTTCACGACGTGATGGCGCGGCGCGGCTCGGCGCAGGCGAAGCTCGACCGAGTTGTCGACCTGATCGCCTCGGCGATGGCGAGCGAGGTCTGCTCAATCTATCTGCTGCGCGACCAGTCCCTCGAATTGTTCGCCACCCACGGCCTGCGCAAGGAAGCGGTTCACGTCACCCGATTGGCGCTTGGCGAAGGGCTGGTCGGGACGATCGCGGAGGAAGGCCGAATCCTCAACTTAGCCGAAGCCTCGAGCCACCCCGAATTCGTCTATCGCCCCGAAACCGGCGAGGAGCATTTCCACAGCTTCGCCGGCGTTCCCATCGTCCGCCGGGAGAGCGCGATCGGGGTGCTTGCTGTCCAGCACGCCGAGCCGCGCCGCTATGAGGATGTCGAGATCGAGGCGCTGCAGACGGTGGCGATGGTCCTGTCCGAAATGATCGCCAGCGCGCGGCTGGTCGACGGATCGCGCGCCGGCCAGCGCGACGCGGGGATGCAACGGCTGGGCGGCCTGAAGCTGGTCGCCGGCATGGCTCGGGGCATCGCCGTGTTCCACCAGCCGCGCGTGATGGTCGAACATACCGTCGCCGAGGACACCGAAGCCGAGCGCGCGCGGGTCTATGCCGCCTTCCGCCGGATGCGCGAGCAGATCGACCATATGACCCGCGAGGCCGAGTTCGGCACCGCCGGCGAGCATAATGAGATTCTCGAAACCTATAAGATGTTCGCCTATGACGAGGGCTGGTCGCGGCGGATCAACGACGCCATCGACAGCGGGCTCACCGCCGAGGCTGCGATCGAGCGGGTCCAGCAGCGGACACGCGCCCGGATGCGCGAGATCGACGATCCGTTGCTTGCCGAACGGATGCACGACCTTGAGGATCTGTCCAACCGGCTGATGCGGATCGTCTCGGGCCGGATGGGTACCGCCGCGCAGACCGGGCTCACCAAGGACACCATTCTTATCGCGCGCAACCTCGGCCCGGCCGAGCTGCTCGAATATGACAAGCGCCGCCTCAAAGGCGTGGTGCTCGAGGAAGGCTCTCTGACCGCGCACATGACCATTGTCGCGCGCGCGATCGGCGTTCCCGTCGTCGGGCGCGTGGCCGACATCCGCCACATCGCCAGCGAAGGCGACATCATCCTCGTCGACGGCGACATGGGCGTCGTCGCGGTGCGGCCGACACGGCCGATGGTGGTGAGCTTCGAGCAGCGCATGGCGACTAGCCTCAAGCGCCGCGCCGAATTCGCCGCGCTTCGCGGGCAGCCTTCGCAAACTAGCGACGGGTTGAAGATCACGCTGATGGTCAACGCCGGCCTCGCCGAAGATGCCGCCGGGCTGGAAGCGAGCGGCGCGGAGGGCATCGGCCTGTTTCGCACCGAATTTCAGTTCCTCATCTCGGCAACCCTGCCCGGCCGCGAAAGCCAGCAGCGGCTCTACCGCTCGGTGCTCGATGCGGCAGGCAACAAGCCGGTGGTGTTCCGCACGGTCGACATCGGGGGCGACAAGGCGCTGCCATATCTCGACGAAAAGGATGAGGCTGAGAATCCAGCAATGGGCTGGCGCGCCCTGCGGCTGTCGCTGAGCCGCTCGGCGCTGATGAAGGCGCAGGCGCGCGCGCTGATCGAGGCGGCCGAAGGGCGCGTACTTCGGGTGATGTTCCCGATGATCAGCGAGCCGTGGGAATATGAGGAAGCGCGCGCCCTGTTCGAGGATCAGCTTGCGTGGTCGCAAGCCAATCGCCGCCCGACGCCGTCGCGGATCGAATATGGCGCGATGCTCGAAGTGCCGAGCCTCGCCGATATGCTCGACGTGCTGCTGCCGCGGATCGATTTCCTGTCGATCGGCACCAACGACCTCTCCCAATTCCTGTTTGCCGCCGACCGCGCCGACCCTCGCCTCGCCGAGCGCTACGACTGGCTCAGCCCGGCGATCCTCCGCTTCCTGCGGCGGATCGTCGTCGCCGCCGACGAGGCTG
>JALYQH010000025.1 GCA_030855945.1 Pseudomonadota bacterium
GGCGCGATCGAAAGCCCGCGTCTGCTGCTGATCAACGATATGGCTAACGCGAGCGGGCAGGTCGGGCGCAACTTCATGGCGCACACCGGCATCCAGCTCTGGGGCCGCTTCGCCGAATGCGTGCGGCTGTTCAAGGGCATACCGGGTTCGTTGATCTCCGAGGATACGCACCGGCCGGCGGACGCCGACTTCGCGGGCGGATACCTCCTGCAGAGTATCGGCGTCATGCCCGTCACCTACGCGGGCGAGGTGGCGCGCGGGCGCGGCCTCTGGGGAAACGCGTTGCGCGACCACATGCGCGGCTACAACCACGTCGCTGCGATCAACATACTGGGCGACTGCCTGCCCCATGCGGACAACCTGCTCACCCTGTCGGACGAGCTCGACGGCCGAGGACTGCCCAAGCCGTTGATCGCCTTCACCAACGGCGCCAATGAAGTAGCCATGACCGCACATGCCGAGCGCGTGATGCGCGACGTCTGGAACGCGGCCGGGGCGGAGGAGGTATGGGCTTTCCCGCGCAATGCCCACACGATCGGCACCTGCCGGATGGGGAACGACCCTGACGAGGCGGTAGTCGACGCCGACTGCCGCGTGTTCGACGTGCCCAACCTCTCGATCTGCGATAATTCAGTCTTTCCGAGCGCGCTTGCGGCAAACCCGGCGCTGACGATCATGGCCGTGTCGCTGCGCACTGCCGAGCGTTTTTTGGAAGGAGCGATTAATTGAACAAACATACCAGCCGCAAGTCCAAGAACTTCCTCAGCATCGTGAAGAAGGTTTACGGCGACGGCGGCTATGCCGGCGACGAGCATGGCGGCGGCGCGGGGCACGACGGCAGCGGCCTGCCGACTGGAGCGCCCGGCAACTTCATGTTCGCCACCGGGATCGAATGCTCGTACCCCACGATCAACAACGGCCGCATCCGCCGCGACCAGCTGGAGGAATGCGGCCACTACGCCCGCTGGCAGGAAGACCTGGCACTGACCCGCGAGCTGGGCTTGCGCGTCCTGCGCTACGGTCTGCCTATCCACCGCGTTTTCCTCGGCCCCGGCAAATACGATTGGGAGTTCGCCGACCTCGTCATGGGCGAGATGCGCAGGCTCGAGATCGTGCCGATCCTCGACCTGCTCCATTTCGGGTTGCCCGACTGGATCGGCAATTTCCAAAACCCGGAATTGCCAGTGCTGTTCGCCGGCTATTGCGACGCGGTCGCGGAACGCTACCCGTGGGTACGCTACTACACGCCGGTCAATGAGATCTATGTCACCGCCAAATCGAGCGCCAAGGAGGGTGCCTGGAACGAGCAGCTCAAGACGGACAAGGGATTCGTCACCGCCATTAAGCATTGCGTCGCCGCCAGCATCCTGGGCACGCAGGCGATTGCGGCGCGGCGGCCGGATTGCGTGATCGTGCAGAGCGAAAGCGCCGAGTACATCCACGAGGCCAGAGCCGCGCCCTCGTTCGAAACGATCCTTGCCAACAAGCAGCGTTTCATTTCGCTCGATCTGCTTTACGCGCACGCCCCCGACGCGGACATTCTCATCTACCTTTTCGACAACGGCCTGACGCGCGCGGAGTACGACTGGTTCATGGCGGGCGAGCCGCCCGGGTACCAGATTATGGGCAACGACTATTACGGGCGCAACGAGCACATCCTGAAGCCCGACGGGACGATGTGCCCGGCCGAAGACGTCATGGGCTGGTACCAGATCACCAAGAAATATTACCAGCGTTACAACAAGCCGGTCATGCACACGGAGACCAACGTCTTCGACGCCGACGCCGCGCCGACATGGCTCTGGAAGCAGTGGATCAACATCCTGCAGATGCGTAGCGACGGCGTGCCCGTGCTCGGCTTCACCTGGTACAGCCTGATCGACCAGATCGACTGGGACACGGGCCTCGCCGAAAAGAACAATACGGTCAACGCGTGCGGGCTGTACGATCTCGACCGCAAGCCCCGGCCCGTCGCCGACGCCTACCGCCAGTTGCTGGGCGAGTTCGGGCAGATCACGATCGTGCCGCACGGCGAAATGTTCGAAGTCACCGGCGAGCCCGCGCGGTTGAAGGTCGAGGTGTGACCGGACCCGATCTCCCGACGCTCGTGTTCCTGCACCATTTTGGCGGTTCGGCGCGGAGCTGGGATGCGGTGATCGACCGGCTCGGAGGGGCGTTCCCGACGCTTGCGCTCAACCTGCCGGGCTTCGGGTCCGCTGCCGATGCGCCCGGGCCCTACAGCGTGTCCGCTTACGCCGATGTCGTCGGAGCAGACATCTGCGGGCTTGGGCCCCGCGACTTCATCCTCATCGGCCATTCGATGGGTGGAAAAGTCGCCCTTGCGCTCGCCGCGCGGCAGCCGGCGGGCTTGCGCGCGCTGCTTCTCCTCGCGCCGTCGCCGCCGACAGCCGAGCCGATCGAGGAAGCGGCGCGGGGGGAGCTGATCGCCGGCTGGGGCGAATACGGCGCGATGTCCAAGGCGCTGGCCCGGAGTACGGCGGAGCCGCTGCCGGGCGATGCGCGGCGGCGCGCGATCGACGACATGATGCGGTGCGGAAAGGCGGCGTGGACGGCCTGGCTCACCGCAGGCAGCCGCGAAGACATTTCGGCCACCATGCCGCACATACGGGCGCCGGTGAGGATCCTGTCCGGAACGTGCGATTCCGTCCTGCCGACTGCGTTGATGCGGGACGAGGTAGCCGAAAGGCTCGCC
>JALYQH010000026.1 GCA_030855945.1 Pseudomonadota bacterium
TTGGTTGACCGTGTCGAACCAGGCCGAGTGCGACCGCACATGGAGTTTTTCGCCGCTGTCGGGATCGAGCATGAAGAACGGCTTATCGAGGTTCGTGCGGAACCAGATGAATTCGTGGCACAGTTCGGCGCTGTCATGGTCGCGGTGGGCGGAGACGGCGCGGCCGCTGGCATCGTAGATGATCAGCATCCGGCCCGTCGCGGCGAAGGGCAGCGTGGCGATGAAGTCCATCAGCGGCGCGAATTCCGCCGCCGCCTCGGTCGGCTCCCACAGATCGGGCCGGTCGAGATTGTAATAATCGTCGGGCTCGCGCGACCGCGACAGATGAACCATCTGCGGTCCGGGCACGCTGGCCGCCGCGGGGTCGAGCAGGAACGGGCCAGTATAGAATTTCAGATCGTTCGGCGCGTCGATCCTCCGCTGGACCCGGTCGAGGATGAAATGATCGAGCGATTTCAGCCGTTCTAAGTCGATGAACCGGTCCAAATCGACATAGGATGGATAAACCGCCGCAGCGCCTTGCCTCGCGCCCCTCCCAACGGCGAAATGGTCAACTTCAGCGTGCCTCATCGATCGTCGAACTCCCTGATTTTCCGCCATTTGCAGAAATATTAAATAAAGTTGCGCCTTTTTCGCATGTTCAACGTTCAGTCGAACGAAATGGGTAAGCGGGGCGTAAAAGCATGAAGGTTTTCGTGAGCGGATTATATTGCGGTGCAAATCCGCAGCCCGGCGTCGGGATTGTCCGCTCGATCCGCGACGCATTTCCAACCGCGGTCATCGTCGGCGTGGAATATTCCAACCGCGTGTCGGGGATCCACTGGCCCGAGATCGACGAACTGTGGATCGACCGCCCGTGGGAAGAACTCGATCTTGCCTCGCATGGCGAACGCATCAAGGCGTTGCTCGAGGCCGGCGGCTATTGGATTTCGGGCAGCGACCTCGAAGCGATGTGGCTTGCCGACGTGTTTCCGCAAGGCCATCCCCATCTGCTCGCCCCCGGGATGGGCGCCTTCAAGCGGATCATCAAACCGGCGGTCGAGGCGGCGCAGCAGCTGCCGCTCAAAATCCCCGACTATATCTCGACCGAGCATAGCGACTGGGACCTGCACAAATTCTGCCGCACGCATAATTGGAACGTGTGGCTCAAGGGCCCTTATTACGACGCCTCGCGCACGCCCAGCTGGGACTCCTTCGAAATCATTCGCGCCGCTTTGTCGAAGGTCTGGTCGACCCAGCGCCTGTTCCTTCAGAAACATGTCAGCGGCTATGAAGAATCGATCATGCTGAGCGCCTACCGCGGCAAATTGCTCGGCGCGGTGCGGATGCAGAAGCGCGACATCACGCCCGAGGGAAAGACCTGGGCGGGCGAGATTTCGGAAGTGCCCGACGATTTCCTCGTGCCGCTGCGCGAGATGATCCGTTCGCTCAATTGGACCGGCGGCGGCGAGCTGGAAATGGTGCGCGACAGCGATGGCCAGGCCTGGCTGCTGGAGATGAACCCGCGCTTCCCCGCCTGGGTCCATGGCGCGACGCTCGCCGGGCACAATCTTCCCGCGTTGCTGATCGAGGCGGCAAGCGGCAAGGCGGCCAAGGCGTCGCCGGCGGTAAGCCGCGAGTTCACTCGGGTCGTGCTGGAGATACCGGTGCGCGGCGAATATCCGCTGCCCGCGCTTCCCGAGCCGTTCGCGGGGGCCGTCGGCCATTCGATGAAGCATCCCTCGGGTCTGACCTCGCTCGCCAAGAAATTGCACAAGTCGAACCCGGAAATGCTCGAAGCGGTGCCTGATCCCAGCGCACCAAGCGGGCTGCCCAACATTCCTGCGTCCTTCGCCGCCGACATCGGCGGGTTCGACGCCCGGACGGTCGAAACGCCGCAATTCCTGTTCCTCGAATCGACCGCGCGCGATTTGTTCGAATGCGCCGGGGAGCGCACCCGCCAACTGTCGAGCAACACGGTGCAGGTCATCAGCGGCTATTCGATCAAGACCAACCCCGACAAGCGCCTGATCAAGCTGGCGCTCGACAATGGCTTCATGGCCGAGGCGATCAGCCTGCTCGAAGTGCAGTCCGCGCTCGAAGTCGGCTTCCGGCCCGATCAGGTCATTCTCAACGGACCGGGCAAATGGTGGCCCGAAGGCCTGATGCCCAAGGAAAGGATGCACGCCGTGTTCTGCGACAGCGTGGCCGATCTCGAGCGGGTGCTCGGTGCGGTCGCCGCGGGCACCATGTCGTCGAAGCATATCGGCATCCGCATCCGCCCGCCGAACATCGTCTCGCGCTTCGGAATCCCGATCGATAGTCCCGAAGCGTTCAACAGTTTGATCGAGGCCGTGCGCCGCCTGCCGACTGACAGCGCGTTCGGCGTCCACTTCCACATGGCCAGCGCCAATATCGGCGTGGCGCAATGGTGGCATTTGCTCGAAAGCGTGCTCAAATGGTGCGCGGCGATCGAGGCGCTGAGCGGCCGCAAGATCGAAATGCTCGACATGGGCGGCGGCTGGTTCCCCGACGATTGGCACGCCGAGGACGCGACCCGCTTCAAGGCGGCGATCGAGCTCGTGACCTCGACTCTTCGCCACGTCCGCCAGATCGTGTCCGAACCGGGCAAGGCGATGGCCCAGCCGTCGATGGCGCTGGCGATGCGCGTCCTCGAAATCCAGGAGCATGAGGACGATTATGTCGAAGCCGTGGTCGACGCCTCGATCGCCGAGCTGCCGATGTATTTCTTCTACCCTCACCGGATGCTTCGCCAATGCGCGAAGACCGGCACGCTCACTCCGCTCGGACGCGGGAAAACTCACCTAATGGGCCGGCTGTGCATGGAGCATGACATCGTCGCCGCCAACGTCGCCCTCCCCGAGGGCACCAGCGCGGGCGACCTGCTGATCTTTTGCGACGCCGGCGGCTATGACAGGAGCATGTCTTATGTATTTGGTCGCGGATAATGCGCTGCCGGACGTTGCCGAGGAGGGCCCCGCCCTGTTCGCTCGCTGGCAGGACTTCCCGGTCTCCCACCTCTCCCACCATGGCGGACAATGCTGCGAGGCGGCGCGGCGGTGGTTCGGAGCGATGGACTTCGCCCAGCTCAACGGCAGCCTGCGCACGAGCGGTCCGCGCTGGATCCGGCACAAGTATAACTGGGGACCGTCGGCCTGGCCGCTGCACTGGTGCGATGCGCTGAAGGCGGACTCGATCGATTGCGGTGCCCATGCCGCGCTTGCCGAGGAAGCCTTCTCCGCCCGCGGCGTGGCCAGTCTTCGCGCGCAATTCGTCCAGAGCTACGACTCCAATGCGATCAGCCAGTGGCGCGGGCGCTGGGGCGCCGACGGCGTGTCCCAGCATTGGCTGGCCGACAAATATATCTATCACGAAGGCAATGCCGTGCTCGCCGAAGGGCAGGACATCAAATTATGGGACGGAAGCGCCGGGTCCTGGATCACGCCGGGCCGAAC
>JALYQH010000051.1 GCA_030855945.1 Pseudomonadota bacterium
TTTCAAGACCGCTGCCTTAAACCACTCGGCCATCTCTCCTTCATCGGCACGCGCCTATGCCAGCGGGATAGGTCGTGCAAGGCGCGCGGTGAACCATCATGGGCGGGCGCGGTTCTAACCGTTAGCCTTGTAGGCCAACAGGAGAGTGATTTTGATCGAGTGGGCGAAGCTGGCGTTGGTGATGGCATTGAGTTCGGCGGCAGGCGCAGTTGTGGTCCAGCGCGACCCGCTCGCGCCCATTCCGACGCAGGCGCCGGTATTGCGTCCCGCTGCGCCGCCCTCGCTGGCGCCATTCCGCGGCGGCTTCGAAGGCTATAAGCAGGTGCTTGCCGCCCGCGCCCGGCGCGAGGGCGTGCGCGAGGCGACGATCGCCGCCGTCATTCCCGGCCTTAGCCTCAACCAACGCGCCATCCGCCTCGACCGCGCCCAGCCGGGGCAGGTCAACAACCCCAATGCCCACCCGCCGTTCGCGCCTTTCCGGCGCAAGCATGTCACCCCCGACCTGATCCGGCGCGGCGCGGCGAAATATCGCGAGCATTACAGCCGGCTCGCTGGCATCGAGCAACGCACTGGCGTGCCCGCGTCGATCATCCTCGGCATCTACGGCAAGGAAACCAGCTACGGCACGGTCACGGGCAATTTCGACGTCACGGACGCGCTCGCCAGCCTTGCCTATGAGGGTCGCCGCCGCACTTTATTCGAAGGCGAGTTCATCGCTGCGCTGAAGCTGATCGACCTTGGGTATTCGCGTTCGCGACTGCGCGGCAGCTGGGCCGGCGCGATGGGCTATCCACAATTCATGCCCTCGGTCGTGCTTCGGCTTCGTGCCGACGGCGACGGGGACGGTTTCGCCGACATCTGGCGCAGCGAGCCCGACGCCTTCGCCTCGATCGCCAATTATCTGCGCGACGCGGGCTGGAAGGCCAACATGCTGTGGGGCGTGCCGGTGCGCGTGCCCTACGGCTTCAATCGCGCCGCGGTGCGCAACCCGGTGGAATCCGCCGAATGCCCGCGGGTCTATGCCCGCCACAGTCGGCCGATGACCATGGCGCAGTGGCGCGCGCGCGGCGTAATTCCGCTCGATCGCGCGCTGCGCGACAGCGATCTCGCCAGCCTGTTCGAGCCTGACGGCCCCGGCCAGACCGCTTATCTGATCACCGACAATTACGATGCGATCCTCAAATATAATTGCTCGAACTTCTATGCGATGTCGGTCGCGCTGCTCGCCAACGGCATTATCGGCCGCTGAGCCGCTGACAGCGGCGGGCGAGCGCCGTAAGACAGCGTCTGTCCATCACCGGGAGTCGACCCAACGCCATGATTCACGCATCCTTGCTTGCCGCAATTCCCTTGTCGGTCCTTGCCGCCGCAGCTTTGGCCGCTCCGCCGCCGTTCGAGACCCCGGCGCCGGTCGCCTATATCGTCGACCTGTCGTCGGGGGCGGTGCTGCTCGCCAAGGATGCCGACCGCCGGATGCCGCCGGCGTCGATGGCCAAGATGATGACCACCGAGGTCGCATTCGAGCTGATCGACAAGGGCGAGCTGCCGCTTGGCAAGATGTGCACCGTGCGTCCCGAGACTTGGCAGAAATGGCATGGCCCACAAGCCGGGTCGACGATGTTCCTCAGCCCCAATGAGCAGGTCAGCGTCGAAAATCTGCTTCACGGCATCGTCACTTTGTCGGGCAATGACGCCTCGGTCGTGTTGGCCGAATGCATCGCCGGAACAGAAGAGGCGTTCGCGGCGCAAATGAACGCGCTCGGCGCCAAGCTCGGCCTGACGGGCAGCCGGTTCGGCAATTCGAACGGCTGGCCCGACGAGGGGCAGACCTATGTCACCGCGCGCGATCTCGCGACGCTGGCCAAGGCGACCATCGAGCGCCACCCCAAGCTCTACAAGCAATTTTACGGCCAGCCGAGCTTCACCTGGGGCAAGACATTGGGCTCCGGCGCGGCGATTACCCAGGGCAACCGTAACCCCTTGCTCGGCAAGGTGGCCGGCGCCGACGGGCTTAAGACAGGGCACACCCAGGAAGCGGGCTATGGCTTCACGGGTTCGGCCGAGCAGAACGGCCGGCGGCTGGTGATGGTCGTTGCCGGGCTCGACAGCTTCAACCAGCGGATCGGCGAGTCGGTGCGGATGATGGAGTGGGGCTTCAATGCTTGGCAAGCCAAGCCCTTGTACAAGGCCGGCGCCCAGGTCGGCACGGCCCAGCTCCAGCTTGGCAGCGAGGATGAGGTGGCCTTGATCGCGCCGCGTGACCTCGCGGTGACGGTGCCGGCCGGGCTCGGCGCTCAGCTTCGCACCAAGATTCGCTATTTGGGACCGATCAAGGCGCCGATCGCCAAGGGCCAGCACATCGCCGATCTGATCGTGATGTCGCCCGACACCGGCGAGCAGGTGATGCCGCTGGTCGCTGCCGAGGCGGTCGCGGAGGCCGGTTTCTTCGGGCGGATGTGGACCGGTCTCAAGCAATTGCTCGGCATGGCGTAGGTGGCGGTCGGCCGGTTCATCAGCCTCGAAGGCGGGGAGGGGGTGGGAAAATCGACCCAGCTCGCCGCTTTGGCGCAGGCGCTCGAGGGGCGGGGACTTAGCGTGGTCGTCACCCGCGAGCCCGGCGGGAGCGCGGGCGCCGAGGCGATCCGTTCGCTGTTGCTCGAAGGCGAAGAGGGCCGTTGGAGCCCGCGCGCCGAAGCCTTGCTGTTCGCCGCCGCGCGCAGCGACCATGTCGACGAGACAATCCGTCCCGCGCTGGATCGCGCCTCGTGGGTGCTCAGCGACCGCTTCCTGGACTCTAGCCTCGCGTACCAGGGCGAAGCCGGCGGGCTCGGGATCGAGGCGGTGCGCGATCTCCACCGCTTCGGAAGCTTCGATTTCCTGCCAGATCGTACGCTCGTCCTCGCGCTCGACAGCGGCGAAGGGGCGCTGAGGGCACGGGCCCGCGATGGCACGCCGGGCGACCGTATCGGCGCGCGCCCACCAAATTATCATGCCGCGGTCGATGCGGGCTTCCGCGCAATGGCGGCAAGCGAACCCGACCGGGTCAGGCTGGTCGACGCAAGCGGGTCGGCGGCGACGGTCACCGCACGCTTGCTTTATGCGCTCGGCGACCTGCTGCCATGATCGTCGGCCACGACCGCCCGGTCGGGCAATTTCTCGACGCCTGGGCAACGCGCCGGCTTCACCACGCCTGGCTGATCACCGGGCCGCGCGGCGTCGGCAAGGCGAGTTTTGCGCGCGCGGCGGCCAAGCGCGTGCTGGCCGATGCGGCCGGGCCGGCGAGCGAGGCGGAGCTTGCCGTCGGCGACGACCATCCCACCGCCCATTTGCTGAGCGCCGGAAGCCACCCCGACTTCCGCTTGCTCGAGCGGGTCGAGAATAAGACCGGGACAGCCCTGCAACGCAACATCAGTGTCGACCAGGTGAGGAGCCTCGCCGACATGCTGGGCGTGACCCCTTCGATGTCGCCGTGGCGCGCGATCGTCATCGACAGCGCCGACGATCTCGAAGCCTCGGCCGCCAACGCGCTGCTCAAGATGCTCGAGGAGCCGCCGGCCAACACCATCTTCTTCATTGTCGCCCATGCGCCCGGCCGCTTGCTTCCCACGATCCGCTCGCGCTGCCGCCGGCTCGAGTTTGAACTGCTCGCCGATGACGTCATGACGCCGCTACTTAATTCTTTGATTCCAAACGGTAATAGTGCCGGTCTGATCCGGCTCGCGGGCGGTTCGCCAGGCCGCGCGGTACAAGGTGCCGCGCTCGACCTCGCGCCCCTCGAAGCCGAAGCGCGGACGATCATGGCCGAGGGCGACCCCGACAATGGCCGCCGCTCCAGGCTCGCTTCCTCGCTGTCCGGCAAGGCGGCCCAGGATCGCTACGCCGCCTTTCTCCAGCTGGTTCCCGGGCTGATCGCCAGCGAAGCGCGCAGCGCCGAAGAACCGCGCCGTTCGCGAGCGCTTGATGCCTACTCCCGGGCGCGAGAGACTGCCGCGCTCGCGCCGAGGTTGTCGCTCGATCCGGGCGCGACCATGTTCGAGCTTGGCGGCATTCTCGCGTCGATCGCCGGACCGGCTGCTTCCTTGAAGCGCTAAGGCCAGCGGGCTAGGGCGGCGCCATGGCCGAACCTTATTATATCAGCACCGCGATCAGTTACCCCAATGGCGAGCCGCACATCGGCCACGCTTATGAAGCGATCGCCGCCGATGTCGCCGCGCGCTTCCGTCGCGCGGAGGGCCGCGATGTCTTCTTTCTCACCGGAACCGACGAGCATGGGTTGAAGATGGCGCAGGCGGCGCGCGCCAAAGGCGTGGAGCCGCGTGAATTAGCCGCCCAGATGTCGGGCAAGTTCAAGACGATGTGCGACGGGCTTGATGTGTCTTACGATCGCTTCATCCGCACCACCGACGCCGACCATCACCGGGCCTCGACAGCGATCTGGGAAGCGATGGCGGCCAAGGGCGATCTCTACCTCGGCCGCTACGAAGGCTGGTATTCGGTCCGGGACGAGGCCTTTTACGACGAAGACGAAGTCATGCCCGGCGAGGACGGCGAAAAAGTCTCGCCGCAAGGCACGCCGGTCGAATGGACCGTCGAGGAAAGCTGGTTTTTTCGTCTGTCCAAATATCAGCGGCGGCTGCTCGACCATATCGCCGGCAATCCCGACTTCATCCGCCCCGCCAGCCGGCGCAACGAGGTGCTGCGCTTCGTCGAGGGGGGGCTGAAGGACCTTAGCGTGTCGCGGACCAGCTTCGACTGGGGCATCAAGGTGCCGGGAAGCCCCGACCATGTGATGTATGTCTGGCTCGACGCGCTGACCAATTATATCACCGGGGTCGGCTATCCCGACGGCGGCGAGGCATATGACAAATATTGGCCGGCTGACTGCCATCTGATCGGCAAGGACGTGGTTCGCTTCCACGCGGTTTATTGGCCGGCCTTCCTGATGAGCGCCGGGATCGCGCTACCCAAACTGATCTACGGCCACGGCCATTTGCTGGCGAGCGGGGAGAAAATGTCCAAAAGCCTCGGCAATGTGGTCGATCCGCTGGCGATGGCGGAGACCTACGGCGTCGATGCCCTGCGCTATTTCCTGATGCGAGAAGTCAGCTTCGGGCAGGACGGCAGCGTCAGCGAGGAAGCGCTGGTGACGCGGGTCAACGCAGAGCTTGCCAACAGCTTCGGCAACCTCGCCCAGCGCAGCTTGTCGATGGTTTTCAAGAATCTGGATGGCATCATTCCCGACGCGGGCGAAGAGCTGGAGGACGTCGCCTTGCTCGCCTTCGTCGACCAGGGCTGTGCCGCGCTCGCCACCGAGTTCGACCGTTTCGCTTTCTCCGTCGGGCTCGAGGCGTGGATGGGCGCCGTGTTCGCCTGCAATGCCTATGTCGACACGATGGCGCCGTGGGCTCTCAAGAAGAGCGATCCCGAGCGGATGGCGGCGGTTCTCGGGACGATCGTCGCCGCGGTCCGGAACCTGGCCGAAGCGGTGGCACCGGTGGTACCGGGATCGGCGTCACGGCTGATCACGCTGATCGAAAGCGGCGGAGACGGCACGGCGATTGCGCAGCCGACGCCGGCATTTCCGCGGCTCGAACTGGCGGAGCAGGCCGCGTGAGCCTGATCGATAGCCATTGCCACCTTGTCTACGAGGGGCTTGCCGAGCGGCAGGGCGAGGTGCTCGCGGCGGCGCGGGCGCGCGGCGTGGCCGGTTTCCTCAATATCTCCACTCGCCAGAGCAAATGGGACGCGGTGGTCGCGGTGGCCGAGCGCGAGCCCGACGTGTGGGCGAGCATCGGGGTCCACCCGCATGAGGCCGACGCCCACCCGGACCTCGGCGCGGCGGCACTAGTCGAGGCATCGCTCCATCCGAAGGTGATCGCGATCGGCGAGTGCGGGCTCGATTATTATTATGACAAAAGCGACCGCGCGGCGCAGCGCGAGCGCTTCGGCGCGCATATCGAAGCGGCGCGCGAGACCGGGCTGCCGCTGGTCGTTCACACCCGCGATGCCGAGGATGACACGGCGGAAATGCTGTCGCGCGAAGTGGGGAAGGGGGGCGTCACCGGCGTGCTCCACTGCTTCACCGGCAGCCGCAAACTCGCTGAGATCGCGCTCGATCTGGGCTTCTATATCTCCATGTCCGGAATCGTGACGTTCAAGAACGCCAGCGACTTGCAGGATGTGGCCAGGATTATCCCGGAAGACCGGCTGCTGGTGGAAACCGACGCGCCCTTCCTCGCGCCGGTGCCCAACCGGGGCAAAGTCTGCGTGCCGGCATTCGTCGCCGACACCGCCGCGTTCGTTGCCAATCTGCGCGGGGTTGAATTTGACGATCTTGCGCGAACCACCACCGCCAACTTCTTCCGGTTATTCGGCAAAGCGTGTCCCGAGCGAGGAAGAGGGGCGGCCGCATGAAAATCCGCATTCTCGGTTGCGGGACGTCGTCCGGCGTGCCGCGGATCGGGAATGACTGGGGCGCGTGCGATCCGGCCGAGCCAAGAAACCGGCGCCTTCGCTCGTCGATCATCGTCAAGAGCGCGGGCGAAACGCTGCTGGTCGACTGCGGTCCTGACCTGCGCGAGCAGATGAACGCCGCGAGCCTTGCCGCCGTCGACCGGGTGATCGTGACCCATGACCATGCCGACCATTGCCACGGCATCGACGATTTGCGCCAGGTATCGCATGCACTCGGCGGGCCGGTGCCGCTCTACGCCCGCGCTGACGTAATCGATCGGCTTCGCGCGCGCTTCGCTTATGCCTTCAACAGCACTTCAATTTATCCTGCGGTGGTCGACGCCCGGCCGATCGATGCGGACATGGTTCTTGGCGACGCGCGCCTGCGGTTCGTCGACCAACCACATGGCGGGATCAGCGCGCTCGGGATGCGCATCGAGGAGAGTGGCAAATCCGTCTCCTACGCGATTGATTTCCATGAGCTTACTTCCGACATGGCTGATATGTACCGGAATTCCGATCATTGGATATGCGATTGCCTGAGAGCGCGCCCACACCCGACCCACGCCCACCTCGACGCGGTGCTTGGTTGGGCGCGCGAGCTCGACGTCGGCCAATTGTGGCTGACCCATCTCGACAACAGCATGGATTATGCGACTCTAGCGCGGACATTGCCGAGCTGGGCTGCGCCCGCGCATGACGGGCAGGAGTTGATGCTGTGACCAACGACATGATGCTCGGCGGGCTCTATCTCGTGATCGCGATGGTGCTGGTGCTCGGCGCGCTGATCAACCGCCGCGAGCCGGCCGCCAAATTGTTTGTGATGGGGCTGGCCTGGGTGGCGATCTTCGGCGCGGGCTTCGTGCTGTTCACCTTCCGCGACGACCTCGGCTATGTCGCGCAGCGGCTGCGCACCGAGGCAACCGGCGAGCCGGTCGTCGCCGGCAATGAGGTGCGCATTCCTATGGCGATCGACGGTCACTTCTGGGTCGAAGGCCGGGTCAACGATATGCCGGTCAAATTCCTCGTCGACAGCGGCGCGACGGTGACTACCATCGACCGGGCGACCGCAGCCGCGGCCGGGATCGAGATTGGCGACGCAAACGCGGTGACGGTGCGGACCGGCAACGGCCTTATCCAGATGGCGCGTGGCCGCGCCGCCCGGCTTAGCATCGAGGCGATTGAGCGCAGCGACATCGGGCTGCACATCGCCGACGATGACAAATTGAACGTGCTCGGCATGAACTTCCTGTCGACGCTGTCGCGGTGGAGCGTCGAGGGGAGATGGCTGGTCCTGGTATCCTGATATCTGAGTTCACTTTACATAATGCATATTATCATACTCCCAAGCGAGCGGGTATGAGCCGGAATTGAAAGGCCCCCCGCCAATGAATCGAGCTATTGAACCGGTTGAGGACATCAAGATCGACGCGGACGCACGCAATCGCGATTCGCTCGCCCGGCTGGTTGCGATCATGGCTCGGCTTCGCGATCCGGTGAGCGGCTGCGAATGGGACAGCGTCCAGACCTTCGCGACGATTGCGCCCTACACCATCGAGGAAGCCTATGAGGTCGCCGACGCCATCGCCCGCGGCGACAAGGCGGCGCTTGCCGACGAGCTTGGCGATCTGGCGCTGCAAGTGGTGTTCCACGCGCGCATGGCGGAGGAGCAAGGCGCGTTCGACCTTGGCGACGTGTTGACGGGCATCGGCGACAAGATGGAGCGTCGCCATCCGCATATCTTCGGCGATGCTCCCGACGGCGGCCATCGTCTGTGGGAAAAGATCAAGGCCGAGGAGCGCGCCGAGCATCCCGACAAGAGCGCGCTCGCCGGGGTCGCGCTCGCCTTGCCTGCGCTCGAGCGCGCCGCAAAGCTTCAGAAGCGCGCCGCCCGGACCGGGTTCGACTGGCCCACGATCGACGGCCCCAAGGCCAAAATCCGCGAAGAGTTGGACGAGATCGCGGAGGCGCCGCCCGAGATGGTCGAGGAGGAGGTCGGCGACTTGCTGTTCGCCGCGGTAAACTTCGCACGCCATCTCAAGGTCGATCCCGAAGAGGCGCTGCGCAAGGCCAATCGCAAGTTTGAGAAGAGATTTCGGGCGATCGAGCAGGCGCCGGGCTTTGCCGACATGACGCTAGACGAGCAGGAAGCGCTGTGGACCGCCGCCAAGCGCGGCTAAATGTGCTGGAAGCGCTCCCAATTCTCGGGTGACAGCTTGACCGCAACGTGGAGCGCGTCGCCGTCGCTGCGCTGGTCGAGCACCTCACCGCGCGCGTGCAGCCAGGCGATGCGCTCGCCATCGCCGCTGCTCAGCTTGAGGTGATGCATTTCGCCACCAGCATGAAGCAGGTCGGCAATCGCGTCGCGGAGCGTTTCGATCCCCTCCCCGGTCAGCGCCGAGACGGCGACGACATTATCGCGCCGCGCCGCCTCGCCGAGCATTTGCGCGCGCTCGTCGCCCTCCATCCGATCGATCTTGTTCCACACTTCGAGCCGCGGCGGCGAATCCTCCTGGTCGAGCCCGAGGTCGGCGAGAATTTTGACGACGTCGGCCGCCTGGGCGTCGCTGTCCGGGTGCGAGCGGTCACGGACGTGGAGGATGAGGTCGGCCGAGGCAACTTCCTCGAGCGTGGCGCGGAACGCCGCGACGAGCTCGGTCGGCAAGTCGGACACGAATCCGACCGTGTCCGAGAGGATCGCCTTGTCGAAACCCGGGATCTTCATCTGCCGCATCGTCGGGTCGAGCGTCGCGAACAATAGATCCTCGGCCATCACTGTGGCGGAGGTCAGCAGATTGAACAGCGTCGACTTGCCGGCATTGGTATAGCCGACCAGCGCCACCACCGGCCAGGGCGCGCGCTGGCGCCGGTCGCGGTGGAGCCCGCGGGTGCGCTTGACCTGGTCGAGCTCCTTGCGGATTCGCGCCATGCGGTCGCGAATCATCCTGCGATCCGCCTCGATCTGGGTTTCACCCGGGCCGCCGAGGAAGCCGAAGCCCCCGCGCTGGCGCTCGAGATGGGTCCAGCTGCGCACCAGCCGCCCCGCCTGATAATCGAGATGAGCAAGCTCGACCTGCAGCCGGCCTTCCGCGGTGGCGGCCCGCTCGCCGAAGATTTCGAGGATCAGTCCGGTGCGGTCGATGACCTTGCACTTGGTCATCTCTTCGAGATTCTTCTGCTGGACCGGCGTGAGGACGGTATCAACCAGCATCAGCTTCAAATCGTCGGTCCGCGCCAGATCGGCCAGTTCCTCGGCCTGGCCCTTGCCAAACAGACTTGCCGGGCGGATCTGGCGCAGGCGGAAGCTTTTGCGCTCGGCAACGTCGATGCCAATCGCCGCGGCCAGGCCCGCCGCCTCCTCCATCCGCGCCTCGATCGAGCGCAGTCCCTTTTGTCCGACGCGTTCGGGGACGACCAGCAGCGCCCGCTCCCCGCGCGCGATGCCGCTGTCCTCTTCGCGGTTGAAAACACTCAGCTTACATCTCCCTCGGCGCTGCCAAGGTCGAGCGGCGTCGCCGGCTGCATCGTCGACACGGCATGTTTATAGACCAGTTGCACTTGCCCGTCGCGTTCGAGCAGCAGCACGAACTGATCATGCGCCGCGACCGCACCCTGGAGCATCACGCCATTGACCAGGAACAACGTCATCGGCTCGGCGGCGCGTTCGGCGGCTTCAAGGAACAGGTCCTGGAGCGCCGGGCGGCGGCCCTTGCCCCCCTCGCCCGCCGCCCATACCAGCGGCGGCAGGTCGAGCGGCATGATCGTCGATACGGCATGCTTGTAGACGATCTGCGATACGCCCTCACGGCGGAGCAACAGCGAAAAAGCGTCGAACCAGCTGATCACGCCTTGAAGCTTGACCCCCTTCATCAGGAAGAGCGTCACAGGGCTTTTCACGCGGCGCGCAGAGTTCAGGAAAATATCCTGCAATGACTGCGGCTTGTCAGCCATTGCTCATTCCTCGCCCTCGCGCTTATCGCCAAGACCTAGCGCCTTCAGCTTGCGATGGAGCGCCGAGCGTTCCATCCCGATGAACGAGGCGGTGCGCGAAATATTGCCAGAAAAACGGCGGATCTGAATCTTGAGATATTCGCGCTCGAAGCTCTCGCGCGCCTCCCGCAGCGGGGAGCCCATGATCGCCATCGACGAGCTTGGCACGCTGACCGTGCCGTGCGTGTCGAGGATTTCGGACGGCAGCAGATCAACCTCGATGCAATCGGCCCGGTCGCCCGGGGTCAGGATCAGCGTCCGCTCGATGATGTTGCGCAGCTGGCGGACATTGCCCGGCCAGTCATGCGCCTGGAGCGCTGCCATCGCCTCGGCCGCCACACGCGGAGTGGCAATGCGCCGTTCAGCGGCGAAGCGGGCGAGGAAATGATGGACCAGCTCGGGAATATCCTCGCGCCGCTCGCGCAGCGGCGGCAGCTTCACCGGGACGACATTGAGCCGATAGTAGAGATCCTCGCGGAACCGCCCGGCGGCAATTTCGTCGGCAAGGTTGCGCGAGGTCGCGGACAGCACGCGCACATCGACCTTGACCGGGCGCTGCCCGCCGACGCGATTGTGGCTCTGGTCGGTCAGCACCCGCAAGATCTTGGCCTGGGTCGTCGGCGGCATGTCGGCAATCTCGTCGAGGAACAGCGTTCCGCCATGCGCCTGCTCGAGCAACCCGGGGCGCGCAACGCCCTCCGCCTCGCTGCCGAACAATTCCTCTTCGACCCGCTCAGGGCTCATCATCGCCGACGAGACGACGATGAACGGCGCATTGGCGCGCGGGCTCCAATTATGGATCATCCGCGCCGCGATTTCCTTGCCCACTCCGGCCGGGCCGGTGATCATCACCCGGCTGCCGGTCGGCGCGACCCGCTTGATCGTCGCGCGAACCGTGTTGATCGCGACCGAGCTGCCCGACAATTGATCGTCGCTGCCGATTTTCTGGCGAAGTGTGGCATTCTCGCGGCGAAGGCGGTCAGTTTCCGTCGCCCGTGCGACGAGGTGGAGCAATTTGTCGGCCTTGAACGGCTTCTCGATGAAGTCGACCGCGCCCTCGCGGATTGCCGCGACCGCGGTGTCGAGATTCCCGTGGCCCGAGATCATCAGCACGGGCAGGGTCGGATCGCGGCGCTTGATCTGCTCGAGGAGCTGGAGCCCGTCGAGCCGCGACCCCTGGAGCCAGACGTCGAGCAGCACTAGGCTTGGCCGGCGGTCCTCGATCGCGTCGAGCGCGGTTGTACTGTCGCCGGCGGTGCGTACCGCATAGCCCTCATCCTCGAGCACGCCCGAGACGAGCTCGCGGATGTCGGCTTCATCGTCGACCACCAGCACTTCCAACGCCATCAGCTCGGCTCCTCGTCATAATCGCTATCGTCCGGATCCCCTGCACCGCTCAACGCACCGCCATCGGCTTCGGCCCGCGCCGCCAGGCGATCGGCATCGAAAGCGATGCGGACGTGGGTCCCGCCCCCGGCGCGGTCGAGGAAGGCGATTTCGCCCAGATGCTCCTCGACGATCTTCTTGACGATGGCGAGGCCCAGACCGGTGCCGCGCACCCGCGTCGTCATATAAGGCTCGGTCAGCCGCTCGCGATTTTCGGGCAAGCCAACGCCGGTGTCGGTGATGTCAATCACCACCTGCTCGGCATCGCGGCGGATCGACAGATCGACCCGGTCGCCGGCGCTCGACGCCTCGCCGCGGATCCGACGCGCCTCGATCGCCTCGACCGCATTCTTGACGATGTTAGTCAGCGCCTGGCCGAGCTGTCGGCGGTCGCACACGAGGGCGATCGGACCCGCCGCGGGATCGATCGAGAAGGCAACCCCCGGATGCGCCACTTCGTGCAGGAACAGCGCGGCGCGAGCAATGTCGTGGATATTTTCCTCACGGAACACCGGCTTGGGCATGCGCGCGAAATTGGAAAATTCGTCGACCATCCGGCGTAGGTCGCCAACCTGGCGGACGATGGTGCCGGTCAGCCGCTCGAAGGTCTCAGGATCGCTGGCAATTTCCTTGCCGTAGCGGCGCTGAAGCCGTTCGGCGGCGAGCTGGATCGGGGTCAGCGGATTCTTGATTTCATGCGCGATTCGCCGGGCGATGTCGGACCAGGCGGCGCTGCGCTGGTCGGAAAGCTGGTCGGTGATGTCGTCGAACGTCAGGACCCCGCCGTCGGCGGTTTTCATCCGTTTGACCGCGAGCGTGCGCTGCCCGCTCTCCGCGCGGACGATGACCGCCGCCTCGCGCGCCTCGCCGAGCAAGAATTCGGTCAATTCGGGCGACACATCCTCGAGGTCGCGCCCCTCGAGCGTCTCGTCGCCATGGTGGAGGAGGGTTTCCGCCGAGCGGTTGATGAGCAGGATGCGGCGCCGCGTATCGAGCGCGATCACGCCGGCGGTGACCGACGACAGCACCGCCTCGATGAACGCGCGGCGCGTGTCGAGCTGGTCGTTGGCCGCGATAAGCGCCCCGGTCTGCTCCTGCAGCCTCCCGGTCATACGGTTGAACGCGGTGCCGAGGGTCGCGATCTCGTCGGAGCTGCGATCGACCGACACGCGCACCGAAAAATCGCCTTCTTCGACCCGGCCGGCCGCCGACACCAATTGAGCGACTGGACGCACTAGCCAATCGGCCATCTTGAGCGCGAAAAAGATCGCCAATCCGACGAGCAACAGCGCGGCGAAAAAGAGCGCGGCATTGAATCGGAACTGGAACGTCGAGGCCCGGGCCAAGGTTCGCTGATACTCTCCGGCGGAGTCTCTCGTCTGCGCCAGCGATCGAATGGCGTCGGCATTGACCGGGCGCGAGACATAGAAAAAGATCGGGGCCGACGGATCGAGCCGAACGAGGCCCTCGATCAGGTCCGGCTGCTCGATTTGAGCCAGCACCTCTCCCGCTTCGAGCTCCATCGCCTTTTTCGGATCGAACCTCCGCTCGAGGTCGCGGTTGTCAAGGTTCACGAATGCCTGATTGTTAAACTGGCCGGTCTCGTTGATCGACAGGACTGCGGCCTCCTTGACCTGTCTGACCAGGACTTGCCCGATGAGTACGCCCTTGAAGTCCTCGCTTTCAAGCCCGTACGCATTGATGGCGTTGACGATATCGGCGCCCATCGCCTGCAAATCCGCTTCAAGCCGGTTGCGATGCTCCAGCTCATAAATATGCGCAGCATTCTCCGCCTGCTGGAGCACCGTGCGTGCGCGGTCGGAATACCAAAACTCCATGCCGTTCTGGAACAGGACGGATGCGAAAATGACGACGAATACAGTCGGCACGGCAGCGATGACCGAGAATAGGGCGACGAGCCGAGAGTGCAGCCTGCCGGTTCCAGCGCCCTGGCTTTCGGCCCTGCGCATCGCAATGCGCCGCGTTACCAACACCATCAGTGCGATCGCGGGAATTAGATTGGCGACCAGCAGGAGGGCAATGGCCACCGGCGAAAGCGTGTCGCCGGTTTCCTTGTCGCCGCTCAATATGATCGCCGAGGAAACCAGCATCGCGGCGACCAGCGCAGCGCACAGCCAAGTGGCGTAGAGAAACACACGCCCGTCGCTCGTCGCGCGAGCCCACCAGCTCTCGGCGGGCGATGGGGGAAGGGCAGAATCAGCTCGAGCGGCGTCCATTGCCCCCTGCTCTAGCATGGACGCGTTGCATAAAAAACACAGTCTTGAGAGGGCTGCTCAGGCGGCGACGCGCGCCAGCCACGGGGCGTAAAATTCGCGCAGCATCCGAGTCACGACGGTCGGGTCGTCCTGCTGGTTGACCGCGTTGCGGAACTCGGCAGATCCGGTCAGCCCCTTGGTGTACCAGCCGATATGCTTGCGCGCGAGATTGACTCCGGTGACGGTGCCGTAAAGCGACTGCATGGCGTCATATTGTTCGAGGATCAGCGCAAGCTGATCGTCCATCGACGGGTCGGGCCTCACCCCGCCGCCGGCGAGATCGGCAATCACCTGGCCGAGCAGCCACGGCTTGCCGTAGGCGCCGCGCCCGATCATCACACCGTCGGCGCCCGACTGGGTGAGCGCGGTGCGCGCGTCCTCGAGCGTGTTGATGTCGCCATTGACGATCACCGGCAACCGCGTCGCCTGCTTGACCCGGCGGACGAACGCCCAGTCGGCGCTGCCCTTATACATCTGGTTGCGGGTGCGGCCGTGGACAGTGATCATGCGGATGCCGAGATCCTCGGCGATCCGTGCCAGCTCGGGTGCATTGAGGCTGTCGTGGCACCAGCCCATCCGCATCTTGAGCGTCACCGGCAGCTTCACCGCTTTGACCGTCGCCTCGCAGATTGCCGCGGCGAGCGGCAGGTCGCGCATCAGCGCCGATCCGGCGTCGCCATTGCCGACCTTCTTGACCGGGCAGCCCATGTTGATGTCGATGATCGCCGCGCCACGCTGCTCGTTGAGCTTCGCCGCCTCCGCCATCTCGATCGGGCCGCAGCCGGCGAGCTGGAGCGACACCGGCTCCTCGCTCGGATCCCATGCCGCTTTCTGCAAGCTCTGTCGAGTTTCCCGGATCATCGCCTGGCTGGCGATCATCTCGCTTACCGTCAGCCCGGCGCCGAACCGCTTGACCACCTTGCGGAACGGCAAATCGGTGACGCCGGTCATCGGCGCCAGGATGACCGGCGCGTCGATGGTCACCGGACCGATGGAGATGGGCTTGACGAGGTTCATGGGAAGAGATGCTTTTACAGAAGGACATGACAATCGGCAACAATGCGCAATGCCCCTCCCCATCTCCGCTCATACTGAGTAGGGACTGAGCGATAGTCGAAGGCCCGTATCGAAGGATCCTTCGATACGCCATTTCGACAAGCTCAATGGCTACTCAGGATGAGCGGTTCGTTTCTATGTCCAAAACCACCGCCCTCATCGTCGCCGCCGGCACCGGGAGCCGGTTGGGAGGCGAACTCCCCAAGCAATACCGCCTGCTCGGCGGCAAGAGCGTGCTAGCTCATGCGGTCGATGCATTAGCGTCCCATCCCCGCATTGAAGCGGTCCGGGTCGTGATCGGCGGTGGCCAGCAGGAAAAAGCGTGCGCCGCGCTTGGCGGACGCGATGTTGGCGCGCTCATCATCGGCGGCGCCGAGCGGGCGGACAGCGTCCGCGCCGGCCTCACCGCGATTGGCGGCGGGATCGTACTGGTCCACGACGCCGCCCGCCCCTTCTGCCCGCCTGGGGTAATCGACCGCTTGCTCGATGCGCTCGACCACCATGACGGCGCGGTGCCGGTACTTGGCGTCGCCGACACGCTGGCGAGCGGCGACCGCACGCTATCGGCAATGGTCGATCGCCGCCGCCTGCTCCGGGTTCAGACCCCGCAGGCGTTCCATGTCGAGGATTTGCTTTACGCCTATGAGGAAGCTGGCACGCGGGCGCCCACAGACGAATCGACAGTGATGGTCGAGGCCGGGCTCAAGATCGCCGCGGTCGAAGGGGATGTTATGCTCGACAAATTGACGACGCCCGCCGACTGGGCCCGCGCCGAGAATATGCTCGCCGCGCGGTTCGTCAGCCGGACCGGAATGGGGTTCGACGTCCATGCTTTCGCCGGCGACGGGCCGGTGATGATCGGCGGGATCGAAATCGCTCATCCGCGCGGGCTGGCAGGGCACAGCGACGCCGACGTCGTGCTCCACGCGATCACTGACGCGCTGCTCGGCGCCGCCGGGCTGGGCGACATTGGCGAGCATTTCCCGCCGAGCGACGAGCGGTGGAAGGATGCGGATTCAGCGATCTTCCTGGCGCATGCGGCGAGTCTCATTCGCGCCGCCGGCGGAATCATCGATTTCGTCGACTGCACGGTCATCGCCGAGACGCCGAAAATAGGACCCCATCGCGCGGCGATGCGTTCTCGAATCGCGGAGATCATGGGGCTTGCCGTGTCCCAGATCAGCATCAAGGCAACGACCACCGAGCGCCTTGGCTTCACTGGGCGCGGCGAAGGGATTGCGGCGCAGGCGGTGGCCACCGTCAGAATGGAGATCGAAGCGTGACCGATTACCTGCTTCCTCCCGAGCTGGTCGACCGCGCGCGCCAGGTGGTCGACGCCAATCGCGCCGCCGGGCGCCGGGTCGCGGTTGCCGAAAGCTGCACCGGCGGGCTGGTCAGCGCGGCGATCACCGAAATCCCCGGGTCGTCGGAAATGTTCGAGGCCGGCTACGTCACTTATTCGAACGCCGCCAAGCTGGCCGAGCTCGACGTTACCCAAGATATAGTCGAGACGTTCGGCGCGGTCAGCATCGCCACTGCCTGGGCGATGGCGCAGGGCGCGCTCAAAATGTCCGATGCCGATGTCGCGGTCGCGATTACCGGGGTCGCCGGCCCCGACGGCGGCACCGCGCAAAAGCCGGTCGGTACCGTAGTATTCGCGCGCGCCGAGCGGGGCGCCGCCCCCAATGAAATCGTCGCCGACCAGAAATTGTTCGATGCCAGCGGCGGCCGCTCGGGCGTGCGGCTTCAGGCGGCGCTTTGCGCGCTCGATTTGCTGATGCCGTAAAGTGCCGCGGCGCGCTGCTCGAAGGCGCCGGTCATGCGTCGCAGCGCGCGGTCGAACATTGCGCCGGCGAGGGTTTCGAACAGCCGTGACTTGAACGCGAAATCGACCGAGAAATGGACTTTGGTGCCGCCGCCGGCGTCGGGCTCGAAGCGCCACTCATTCTTGAGATATTTGAGCGGCCCTTCGATATAATCGACGACGATCCGGCTTGGCCGCTGCTTCGTTACCCGGCTGGTGAACCGCTCCTTGAACGCGTTGAACCCTACCACCAGGTCGGCGACCGTCTCGGTTTCGTTCGAAGAGGTCACTCGCACCGCGACCACCCACGGGAGGAATTCGTCATAATGTTCGACGTCGGCGACGAGGTCGAACAATTGCTCGGGCGTGTAAGGCAGGTGCTTGGTTTCCGAATGTCGCGGCATCAGGCCCCGGCCCGCGCCAGCTGCGCCGTCCTCGCTTCCCGCATTTTCCGGAAATCGTCGCCCGCGTGATAGCTCGAGCGGGTCAGTGGGGTCGCCGCAACCAGCAGAAAACCCTTGGCCCGGGCGATCGACGCATAGGCCTTGAACGCATCCGGCGTTACAAATTCCTCGACCGTCGCGTGGCGCGGAGTCGGCTGGAGATATTGGCCCATCGTCAGGAAATCGATCCCCGCCGAGCGCATGTCATCCATTACCTGATGGACTTCGAGCCGTTGCTCGCCCAGCCCGACCATTACGCCGGATTTGGTAAAGATATGCGGCGCTTGGCGCTTGACGCTCTCCAACAGTCTTAAGGACGCATAGTAACGCGCGCCGGGCCGGATCGTTGGGTAGAGCCGCGGCACAGTCTCGAGATTGTGATTGTAGACGTCGGGCCCTGCCTCGACGATTGCCGAGACCGCCGCCTCGCTCTTGTTGCGAAAGTCGGGGGTCAGGATTTCGATGGTCGTATCCGGAGTCTCCCGGCGCAGCGCCTGGATAACCTTGACGAACTGACTTGCTCCGCCGTCGGGCAGATCGTCGCGGTCGACCGAGGTGACGACGATATGGGTCAGGCCGAGGCCGGCGGCGGCTGCCGCGGTATGCTCGGGCTCGAGCGGATCGACCGCGCGCGGCATCCCGGTCTTGACGTTGCAGAACGCGCAGGCCCGGGTGCAGGTGTCGCCGAGGATCATCACCGTGGCGTGTTTCTTGGTCCAGCATTCGCCGATGTTCGGACAGGCTGCTTCCTCGCACACCGTGGCAAGGCCCAGGCTGCGCATCAGCCGCCGCGTTTCGGCATAGCCTTCGCTGACCGGCGCCTTGACGCGAATCCAGTCTGGCTTGCGCTGCTTCGGAATGGCCGAGGGCGGCGGGGCGAGCGGTGCGTTCATGAAGGGCGAGATAGCGATTGTAACCGGCGCTTGCCACCCCTGCCCGCCGCGCGGTAGCGCCGCGTTGCAATCAGGAGAGTGCGATGAACGATTTCGGCAATCTGCTGGCGGGCTACCGCCGGTTTCGCGAGACTCGTTATGAGACGGAAAAGGCGCGCTGGCGCGAACTCGCCGACGGCCAGTCACCGCGCGCGCTGGTCATCGCCTGCAGCGACAGCCGCGCCGACCCGGCGACGATCTTCGACACTGCTCCGGGCGAGATTTTCGTGGTTCGCAACGTCGCCAATCTGGTTCCTCCGTTCGAGGGCGGCGGCGGACGCCATGGCGTCTCTGCCGCGCTCGAATTCGGTGTGACCCAGCTTGGCGTCGCCGAAGTGGTGGTGATGGGTCACGAACGGTGCGGCGGAATCCACGCTGCCCTGACGGGACAGTTTCGCGATGCGCCCCACGGCGAAGGCGGCTTCGTCGCCAATTGGATGAGCCAGATTGACGAACGCGCTGCCGAGATCGCGGCAAGCCATGGCACCGGCGAGAATGCGGCTCGAGTGCTCGAAGAGGTCGCGATCCGCCAGAGCCTGGCGAACCTGCGCACCTTTCCATTCGTCGCCGAGCGCGAGCGCGCTGGCACGCTGAAGGTGCTCGGCTGCCATTTCTCGATTAGCGAGGGGCAGCTTTATATGCTCGACGAGGTGGAGAATCGTTTCCACCCCGTCTGAGCATCACCCGCTAACTAGCAGCGAGTGTTATAGTCGTAGATCGGATTGCCGTTGCGATCGACGTAGTAGCAATAGCCGCGGGTATCGCGATAATATTGCTTGTTGTTGATCACCGCGGCAGCAACGCCGCCAAGGACCGCACCAGCGATCGCGCCGGTAATGGGCCGAACGCCCGGAAGCACCGCTCCAGCAATTGCGCCGGCAACGCCGCCGACCGCGGCACCCGATGCGACTCGACCGTCGCTGGTGCGACCGCCATAGCCGCTATTTCCATAGCCGCTGTTCCCGTAATAAGGATCATTGTTATACCCGTAAGGGTTGGTCGCGCACGCCGACAGCGTCAGTCCGGCGGCCAGCGCCGTAGTCAAAGCAAATTTCTTCATGTCCGATTCCTCCACACATTCCCCACCCCTGCGGTCCATACAGCGAGCGAAGCCGGCATTTCGTTCCGCCCCCGATGCGGCGAGATGCGGCGAAACGGAGCATTTGATCGATGAGTGACCGTAACGACTTCGACGGCGAGCTGAACATCGCGCTGCTGATCGACGCCGACAATGCCTCACCGGATCATCTCGACGAGGTGCTGCTGGTGCTCGGCGAACTTGGCACGATCAACATCCGCCGCGCCTACGGAAACTGGGCCAAGACCAGCCTCAAGGGGTGGGGCAATCTGACTGGTATGCACTCGATCGTGCCGATGCAGCAGTTCGACGTGGTCAAGGGCAAGAGCGCGACAGACATGCGGATGACGATCGACGCGATGGATTTGCTCTATCGCGGCCATGTCGACGGCTTCGGGATCATGTCGAGCGACAGCGACTTCCTTCCGCTCGCCCAGCGGATCCGCGAGGACGGCCTGCCCTGCTACGGCTTCGGCACCGCCAAGACCCCGCAAAGCTTCCAGCAGAGCTGCACCCGCTTTTTCGACGTCGCCGCGCTCGCCCGCGACGCCGGCGAAGCCCTCGAAGCGCCGCCCGCCGCCGAGGGCCAGCGCGAGGTCGACAGTGAACTGCTCCAGGTCCTCGGCGCGGCATTCAAGGCCTCAAAGCGCGACGAGGAAGGCTATGCCTCGCTGTCCGAAGTCGGCCAGCGCGCCAAGGCGGTGTCGAGCTTCGCGGTTCGCAATTACGGCTTCACCCGGCTCAGCGACCTGATCAAGGCGGTGCCCAATTTCGGGGTCAAGACCGGCTCCGACGGCCGGCTTGCGGTTAAACGCCTGCGCTAATTCGCGGTCTAGTTGCGCGGCGCTTGCCGTCGATAGCTTAACGCTTCGGCGATATGGATCCGGCCAACATTCTCGCTCCAGGCCAGATCAGCGATGGTTCGCGCGACGCGCAGCACTCTGTGATAACCGCGTGCCGACAGTCGCATCGCCGCCGCGGCGTCGGCGAGCAGTTTTCGGCCGGGCTCGTCGGGGGTGGCAATGCGGTCGAGCAATTTGCCGTCAGCCTCGGCGTTGGTGCGCACGCCATCGCCGTTGAAGCGCTTGGTCTGAACCGACCGCGCCTGGGCAACGCGCATCGCCACCTCCACGCTGCCCTCGGCTGGCGGCGGCAAGGTCAAATCGGCGGCGCTGACGCTGGCGACTTCGACGTGAAGATCGATGCGGTCGAGTAGCGGCCCCGAGACCTTGGCCTGATAGTCGGCTGCGCAGCGCGGGGCACGCGCGCAGGCCAGCGCCGGATCGCCGAGATGGCCGCAGCGGCACGGGTTCATCGCGGCGATCAGCTGAACGCGCGCCGGGAAGG
>JALYQH010000059.1 GCA_030855945.1 Pseudomonadota bacterium
TCCCCGGCGGGGTGACGACGACGCTGACGACCTCGACGATGAACGAATTCTACCTCAAGATTCAGCAGTTTTTCGACTATGCCAAGAAATGCATCGGCATCTGGGACGATGTGTTCGATTTCTTTTACGATTGCGATCAACGCTACGAGGATTGCGGCCGGCTGCCGGCAACGATGATCGACAATGGCCAATGGGACCATGAGGATTATTACGACGCGACCTACGCCAACTGCAACGCGTGGGGCGAGAAGCGCTGGTCGACCCCGGGGATCGTCATCGAAGGCAAATTGGTCAGCACGCGGCTGACCGACATCAACGTCGGGCTCGAGGAGTTTGTCGAGCATAGCTATTACGAAAAATGGGACGATTATCCGTTCAAGACTGACCCGCTTGGCAATCCGCTCAGCCCCAATCACCCGTGGAACAAGACCACCATTCCGCGGCCGGACAAGCAGAATTGGAAGGATCGCTATTCCTGGTCGACGACCCCAACCTGGGACCGGCGGACGTTCGAGGCCGGAGCTTATTCGCGGCTTTATGTCTCCGCGTTGGCGCAGAAGATCCCGCACAGCCATTATTTCGAATCGACCGGCAAGAGCCTAAAGCTCAACATCCCCAAGGGCGCGAGCCTGCCGGCGATGGAGATCGAATGGCGCGTGCCGACAGTGTGGAATGCCTTCGAGCGCAACCGCGCGCGGGCTTATGCGGTCGGGTTCAACCTGATGGTCACGGTCGAGAACTGGGTGCGCGCGCAGGATTTGATCAAGCGCGGCGAAACCAAGGTCGCGACGCCGTTTGAAATCCCCAAGAAAGGTCATTCGATCGGAGTCGGTTTCTGGGGCGCCGGGCGCGGTTTCCTGACCCACCATTGCGAGATCAAGGACGGGCTGCTCGCCAATTACCAGATCGTCACGCCGTCGACGATCAACGCCTGCCCACGCACGCCGTGGGGCGAGCTAGGTCCCTATGAGCAATCGGTGATGAACACGCGGATCGTCGAGAGCAATTTTACGGACGAAAACGATTTTCAGGGAATCGACATCCTGCGCGCGCTGCGATCGTTCGATCCATGCATGCCATGCACCACCCACGTCATGGTCGAGGGTAGCGACCGGGTGATCACGCGCGAGGTCACGACTTGCGCTTGCGGGGTAGCCTGAACCATGGCCGGCAATCACGATCGATTGCCGCCGGTATTGATCGGCATCGTCGGCTATTCGCCGGTGATCGACGCCTATCCGCTCGGCCCCAAGCTGATGGCCGCGCTCCAAAGCAAGGTCGCCGGCCGCGACGATGTGATGGTCGAGAATATGACGTGGGGACCGATTCACGTCGTTCAGCGCTTCCAGGACGAAGGCGCGGTCAGGCCGCGCCGGGTGGTGCTAATCGGCGCGGCCGCGACCAGCCGCGTGCCGGGCCGAGTGCGTGCTTTTCGCTGGACCGGCGGCGACCTTCCCGCAGCGGCGATGCAGGAACGGATCTACGAAGCCGTCACCGGCGTCGTCGATATCGAGAATACGCTGGTTATCGGCAGCCATTTCAAAGTCTGGCCCGACGAAATCTTTAGCGTCGAGGTCGATCTGCCGGCCGACACTTTCGGCAATATGGTCATCGCCGACAGCTTGGCGCGCAAAGGCGAAGGCGCGGCCGTCGACCATGGCTTTTCGCCGCCATCGGTCATCGTCGAACTGGCCGAAATGGCAGCGGCGTTCGCTATTGCGGACGGCGCGACCACGGTCGAAGCGAAGTCGGCGGCGGATTGTGCTAAAGTGGAGTCATTCACCCGCAACCGGATCTCGGTCGATGCCTGACGCACGCAGCAAGGAAGTCGGAATAACGCTCGCCGCGAGCGGCGCCGAGGCGCTCGAACGGCTCCGCCAGCGCGAGGAGATTTTGCAGATCGGCTACTGGTTCCAGGGTGAGGGCCTGGGGTCGGTGCTGACCCCGCAGGCGGTGCTGCCGTTCCTTCAGGCCGACCCTTGCCGCATCGCCGAAACGTTCGAGGCGCTGGTCGAGTCGGGCGATTTCGAGCGCGGCGATCGCGGCTACGACTTCACCCCCGACGGCAAGCGCAAGGCGGCGCGGATGTTCACCGAGAGCTTTACCGATTTCCAACAGCCGGGCCACGGCGAATGCGTCGATGGCTGCTGCGACGGTGATGAGCCGTGCGAGACCCATTCGCACGCTGGCCACGCTCACGCCGGACATTCGCACGGCCAGCATGGCTGAGGTCGATCCCGCGCCGACCTCGGACGGCGAGGCGCCGCAGCCGCTCGTCGGGTTTCGCACCAACGCCGAATGGGACGCCTTGCTCGCCGAAACCAGCGCGATGATCGAGAGTCTGGAGGCAATCGGCGACACTGACCAGCGCGGCCAGATATTCGGCACGCTCGATGGGATCGACGCGATCCACCGCGAGGCGCTGCATCGGCTGGTCCGGCTGTTCAAGGAAGGCGTGCTCGAGCAAGTGGTGACCGATCCGGCGATCCGCACGCTGATGGCGATGTACGACCTCCTGCCGCACAAAGAACCGGCGTGCGGCAAGGTGTGGGACTTCATGCCCAAACCGGGTGAGCCCGAACCGTTCAGCGGCAAGCGCGGGCAAAGCGAGCCGCCGGTCGCCGCCGAACGTCCCCCCGATCCGCCGCACTGGACCCCGGCGCCGCTCGCCCGACCGCTCGAATCGGGAGAAGCCGAAGTGTGCCTGTTTGACGAGGGGCCGATCCTTGTCGCCGATGTGCGCGGCGACTCCTTCGCCGCCGAGGCACGCTGCCCACACCATGATGCGCCGATGACCGGGGGGATTTTGTCGAGCTACAGCTGGGCCTGCCCGCTCGGCGTCGGCTGTATCTATGACATTCGCAGCGGCGCGCGGCTCGGCGGCGGCGAGCCGCTGATTTGCCTGCCGGTGCGGCGTGACGGCGACCGCCTGCTGGTCGGCTTCGGCGTGCCGTTCGAGCCTAATCTGCCGGCCTTCTGAGCGGGCGCGGAGCAGTGCCGATCCT
>JALYQH010000055.1 GCA_030855945.1 Pseudomonadota bacterium
CGCGTCGAGCGGCGCGGTGCAGATGGCGCTGCTCGAGCTCGATCTTGCCGGCCGGCTCGACCGCCACGCCGGCGGCAAGGTCAGCCTGACCGCTTGACGAGCGGAATCAGCTCATCCCACCATACGCGTACGTACGTAAGGGAACGCTTATCTTGAAACTCGTCGTCGTCGAATCGCCCGCCAAGGCGAAAACCATCGAAAAATATCTCGGCCCAGGGCACCGCGTGCTCGCCAGCTACGGCCATGTCCGCGACCTGCCGCCCAAGGATGGGTCGGTCGATCCCAATGACGGCTTCGCCATGCTGTGGGAAAATTACCCCGACAAGGCCAAGCAATTGAAGGCCATTTCCGACGAGGCGAAAAAGGCCGACACGCTGATCCTCGCCACTGATCCCGACCGCGAGGGCGAGGCGATTAGCTGGCACGTGCAGGAAGTGCTGCGAAAGAAGAAATTGCTTCCAGCCAAGGTCGAGCGGGTGACGTTCAACGCGATCACCAAGGCGACCGTGACCGAGGCGATGAAGCATCCGCGCGCCCTCGACGAGGATCTGATCGACGCCTATCGGGCGCGCCGCGCGCTTGATTATCTGGTCGGTTTCACTTTGTCGCCGATCCTGTGGCGCAAGCTGCCCGGCGCGAAGTCGGCTGGGCGAGTCCAGTCGGTCGCGCTGCGGCTGATCGTCGACCGCGAGCGCGAGATCGAACTGTTCAAGGCGCAAGAATATTGGTCCGTTTCGGCCAGTTTCGAAAGCGACGGGACGCCATTCACCGCGCGGCTGGTCGGGCTCGATGGCAAGAAGATTGAGCGGCTGACGATCGGCGACAAGGGCAGCGCCGATGCCGCCAAGGCGGTGGTAGAGGCGGGGCGATTTACTGTCGCCACGACGGAAACCAAGCCGTTCACCCGCAATCCCCCACCGCCGTTCACCACCTCTACGCTCCAGCAGGAAGCGTCACGCAAGCTGGGTTTCTCCGCGAGCCACACGATGCGGCTCGCCCAGTCGCTCTATGAGGATGGGCTTATCACCTACATGCGGACTGACGGGGTGCAGATGGCCGGCGAGGCGATTTCGGCGGCGCGCGGTGCGATCGCCGCCCGCTATGACGCCGGCTACGTTCCCGACAAGCCGCGCATTTACACCAGCAAGGCCAAGAATGCGCAGGAAGCGCATGAAGCGATCCGGCCGACCGATTTCCACAAGGCAAGCGGCGGAGCGGGCGATCATGCGCGTCTCTACGGCCTGATCTTCAACCGCGCGCTTGCCAGCCAGATGGCCAGCGCAAGGCTCGAGCGGACCACGGTCGAGCTAACCGATGGCGCCGGCCGCGCGACACTCCGCGCCACCGGGCAGGTCGTGCTTTTCCCCGGCTATCTCGCGCTCTACGAGGAAGGCCGCGACGAAAAGGCAGACGATGGGGACGGCGCACGGATGCCGTTGCTCAAGGCCGGCGACGCACCCGCCAAGAAAGGCGTCGAGGCGACGCAGAGCTACACTCAGCCGCCGCCGCGCTATTCCGAGGCGAGCCTGGTCAAGCGCATGGAAGTGCTCGGCATCGGCCGCCCGTCGACCTATGCAGCGACACTTCAGACGCTCAAGGACCGCGAATATGTCCGCACCGATAAGAACCGCTTCATCCCCGAGGAGAGCGGGCGGCTGGTGACGGCGTTCCTCGAACGCTTCTTCGAGCGCTACGTCGACTACGACTACACCGCCTCGCTCGAGGAAGGGCTCGACGATGTCTCGGGCGGGCGCACCGGCTGGCAGCAATTGCTCGAAGCCTTCTGGAAGGACTTCAAACCCAAGGCCGGCGAAGTGATGGAGCAGAAACCGTCGGACGTCACCGCCGCGCTCGACGAATTCCTCGCCCCCTGGCTGTTCCCCGAGCGCGACGACGGCAGCGATCCCCGCATCTGCCCGGCGTGCGGCACTGGCCGGCTGGCGCTGCGCGGCGGCAAATTCGGCTCATTCGTGGCCTGCGCCAATTATCCTGAGTGCAAATATACCCAGAAATTCGGGCAGGGTGGGGAAGCAGCGGTTGCCGACGGTCCGAGCGAGCTTGGCGAGGGGGTAACGCTGCGCAGTGGACGGTTCGGGCCCTATGTCCAACAGGGCGAAGAGAAGGATGCCAAGCGCGCTTCGATCCCCAAGGACATCGGCACCGACGGGCTGACGCTCGAGACGGCGCTCAAATTGCTGTCGCTGCCGCGCGAGATCGGAAAGCATCCCGAAAGCGGCAACCCGATCAGCGCGTCGATCGGTCGCTACGGACCGTATCTGGTCCACGACGGCAAATATGCTCGCCTGTCATCCACCGCCGAAGTGTTTGACACCGGCATGAACGCGGCCGTGGTCAAACTGGCCGAAGCGGCGAAGGGGCAGCGTGGCGGCGGGCGCGAGGCGCTGAGCGTACTCGGCGTGCATCCCGAGTCGGCCAAGGAATTGAAAGTGATGGAGGGGCGCTACGGTCCGTACGTCACCGACGGCACGACCCATGCGACCTTGCCTAAGAGCGCCGATCCTGCGGCGGTGACTCTGGAGGAGGGGATCGCATTGATCGAAGCGAAGGCGGCCAAGGGACCGAGCGTCAAGAAGAAGAAAGCGCCCGCTAAAAAGAAAGCTGCGACGAAGAAGAAGGCCTAGCTGCACGCACGGCAGGCGGGATCGGCGGTGAGGCGGATTTTCCTCCACGCCAGCCCCGCGCCGTCGAATAGGTGCAATGTTCCGGCGGCATCGGGCTCAATTACGACGATCGTACGGATCGCCATCAGCGCGGCGAAGCTGCCGACGGTTCCGGTGAGCGCGCCCAGCACGCCGAGTTCGGCGCAATTGTCGCAATCGTCGGCGTCGAACGCGTCGCCCACGAAGCATCGGTAGCAGGGCTTGCCGCGGAGCAGCGCTACCTGACCCTGGAACTGCTGCCCGGCGGCCGAGAGCGAAGGAATGCCGAGGGCGACCGCCGTGTCGCTGACGAGCAGACGGGTTGCGAAATTGTCGGTGCCGTCGAGGATCAGGTCGTGTCCGGCGAGCAGTCGTTCTGCGTTTGTCGCTTCGACCCGCTCGGTAATGGCACGAACCAGCACATGCGGGTTGCGCTCCGACACGAAAGCGGCGGCGAGCGCGGCCTTCGAATGGCCGATGTCGCTGGTGCGATAGAGTGGCTGGCGCTGGAGGTTGGACATATCGACGGTGTCGCCATCGATGATCGTGAGGCGGCCGACTCCTGCTCCGGCCAGTGCCGGGATCGCCGCGGCGCCAATCCCGCCGGCGCCGACGACCACGATTCTTGCCTGCTTCAGGCGGACCTGCCCGGCGCCTCCGACCTGCGGCAAAACGATGTGCCGAGCGTAGCGGTCGAGTTCGTCGTCGCTCAGAGTCATCGGCCGCCCCCTCACTGACCTGTGCTGCCAAAGCCTCCGGCGCCGCGCTCGGTCTCGCACAGCTCGTCGACTTCGTCGAACGTGGCTTGGGTCACCGCCGCCGGGACGAGCTGGGCGATGCGCTCGCCGCGGCGGATCGGGAAGGGCTGGTCGCCATGGTTGATCAGCAGCACCTTCAGTTCGCCGCGATAGTCGCTGTCGATCGTGCCGGGCGTATTGGGGACGGTGATGCCGTGCTTGAACGCCAGACCCGAGCGTGGCCGGACCTGGATTTCAAATCCTTCGGGGATGGCGACCTTGAACCCGGTAGCGACCGCGTGACGCTGGCCGGGCGCCAAGTCGAGTTCCTCGGCGGCGACGACGTCCATCCCGGCCGCGCCGGGGGTGGCATAGCTAGGCAGCGGCAGGCCCTCGCCGTGGGGCAAGCGGGTGATGCGGATACGGATCATGCAAGTTCCTGGGCAACGCGGGCGATGAGGTGCCGCGCGATGTCTTCCTTGGCCGCTTCGGGCCAATCCTCGGCACCGTCGGCGGTAATGAGGTGAACCCGATTGCGGGCGCCGCCCATCACCTCGCCCGAAACATCATTGGCGACGATCCAGTCTGCTTTTTTCGAGGCGCGCTTGGCAGTTGCGTTGGCGACTACGTCGTCGGTTTCGGCCGCGAATCCGATGAGCAGTCGCGGGC
>JALYQH010000336.1 GCA_030855945.1 Pseudomonadota bacterium
GTTCGGCGGTGGCCGGCAAGGGGGCCGACTGACGCTGTCGATGACTCACACGCTAAACCTCGTCGACCGCGTGACCATCGCCGATGGCATCGACGACCTCGATTATCTCGGCGGCGAGGCGGTCGGCCATTCCGGCGGCCGCTCGCGCCACGAAGTCGAGCTCCAGGCCGGCTATTTCAACAATGCGCTCGGCGCGCGGTTGTCGGCCGACTGGCGCAGCGGATCGCGGGTCGACAGCAGCAGCGACGGCGGCGACCTTCGCTTCTCGCCTTACGCCAAGGTCGATCTGCGGCTGTTCGCCAACCTCGGCCAGCGCCTCGACCTCGTCGCCAAGCATCCGTGGCTGCGCGGAACGTCGGTCCAGTTCAACGTCGACAATCTCTTCAATGCGCGCCCCAAGGTCCGTGACGCGACCGGCGGCGTGCCGTTCAGCTACCAGCCAGGCCTGCTCGAGCCGACCGGACGGACCGTCGGCATCACCTTGCGCAAACTGTTCATCCCGATCCGCTTCGGGCGCGGCGGCGGCGGCGGTCGCCGGGGCAATTAGCCCTTTGCAGCCCCGGCCCGTTCAATCGATTCCATCACCACTCGCTGTGCTGCCGCTGCATCGCCCCACTTGCCGACCCGCACCCATTTCTCGGGTTCGAGATCCTTATAGTGGGTGAAGAAATGCTCGATCTGCTGAAGCACGATGCCCGGCAGGTCGCTGCCTTCCATGACATTGGCATAATAAGGGCTGGTCTTGGCCTCGGGCACAGCCAGCACCTTCTCGTCGCCGCCGGCCTCATCCTCGAGAAACAGCACCGCGATCGGGCGGGCCCGGATCACCGAACCCGGGATCAGCGCCCAGCGCGTCATCACCAGGCAGTCGAGCGGGTCGCCGTCGTCGCCCAAGGTCTGCGGAATGAAGCCGTAATTGGTCGGATAGCGCATCGGCGTGTGAAGGATTCGGTCGACGAAGATCGCCCCGCTTTTCTTGTCGAACTCATATTTGACGGGCTCGCCGCCGATCGGCACTTCGATAAGCACATTGATGCTGTGCGGCGGGTTGGAGCCCGCGGGAATCAGGTCGATGTTCATGATTGGGGCGCCTTAACCCCTGAGACGGCAAGGGCAACCCCTCTAGCCCCTCTCCCCTCTGCGGGAGAGGGAGGGGCCCGCGCGCCCTTGCGCGTGGGAGGGTGAGGGGAGTGCTCCCTCACCGCGCCCTAAGCAACCGATCCAAAGCACCCTCGCCGTGTCCCGTCTTGACCAGTCGCGGATAGCGCAGCCCTCCATTGTAGCGCAGGTCGACGATGCGGATCGCCTCGCCGCGCTTGATCGTCAGCCGCACCGGCTGGCTGCCGCCTTTGGTAGCGGTGAGGGCGGCATCGAGCGCGTCGCCCGAATAGGCCTTGTCGCCGACCGCGACGATCTCGTCGCCGAGCCGCAGCGCGGCGTCGAACGCCGGCGAGCCCCACTGGACGCTGCTCAACTTCTTGTCCTTGTTTACGTTGAAGCCGAGCGAATAATAATAATTCGAGCCCTCCGACGATTTGATGATCGTCTTGAACGCGCCCGTCGGTTCGTCGGTGTAGCGAAGCTCATAGCCAGAGCGGGCGAAGCCGCCGAGCGGCGCGCGCTCGCTGGTCTGGTCGACGCGCGTGCGCAGGAACCCTGTCCAGTCGTAGGGGTGCACCTGGTTGAGCGTGTGGATGACATCGTCGCGGGTGTAGGGGAGCACTCCCCAGTCGCCGTCATTCATCCCGAAGAAGGCGCGGGCGAAATCGTCCATTCCGCGCCCCCCGCCGGTGCCGTCACGAATGATCGCATCGGCCTCGATCCAGATCAGCATCCCTTCGTTGTAATAATCCTCGCTGCGCTGGAAGCTGCCCCACGGCTCGGGCGAGCGATTCTGGATGATCGGGTCGTTGGTGGTATCGACCAACGGCCGCCATTGCCGCCCGCGCGTATTGTCGAGCGAGGCCGCGGCATTGGCGATCTTCTGGAGAACGTCGTCCTTCGAGCTCATCCCCGACCGCGCTTCGATCACGGTTCCCCAGAATTGGGTCTGACCTTCGTAGACCCAGAGCAATTCGTTGCGCAGCGGGGTGCGGAAGTCGGCGACGATCTGGCCCGCCGGGCGACGATATTTGCCATTCCAGCTATGCACCAGCTCGTGCGGGAAGACGTTGCGGTCGAGGAGGTGATTTTCATAATCGATATAGTAACCGGGATCCGACGTAATCTCGGTGCTGCGATGATGCTCGAGCCCGATCCCGCCGAGCTTGTCCGTGACGGCGTTCAGGAAAGTATAATGGTCGTAATGGCGCGCGCCGAACAGTTTGACGGTCTGATCGACCATCGCGCGATGCTTGGCGAGCACATTGGCAGGGATCGCGAGCTCCTTGGCGCTGTCGGCGACGCTGACCAGGGCGGCGTCATGGCCAAGCGGATCGCGGCGGAAATGAAGCCCGGCGAACACCGGCGAATCCTGCAGCGTCTCATAGCTGACCTGGCCGTAGGTGATGCGGTTGACACCGGGCGCCGCGGGCGCCGCGGCCTGCCGGAGCGCGGTCCCCGCTTGCCAGCCGGCGGGGAGGGTGAGGCTGGCCACCACCGGGATATTGCGAACGTAATAGCCGGCCGGATAGAGCGACACCGACTCCCACTGCAGGTTGAGCATTTCGGGGGTAATCAGGATTCGGCCCTGGTTGGGCTGGACCGCGGTGACATACATGAAGCGCGCTTCGACGCTCGCCGCGCCGGCCGGCACGTCGATATGATAGCCGTTGGTCTCGACCATGTCGCGAACCCAAGGGACGCGGTTGCCGTTCACGTAGAACTCCAGGCCCGCCACTTTGTCGGGTTCGCCGTCGGGCCCGTGGTGGCCCGGCAGCCATTCGGGGAACAGCAGGGTCATCCGGCCGGCATTGGTCACCGGGATCGTCTGGCGAACCTTGAAGATCGCACGGGCGGTGTCGGTCGCGTCGACCTCGAGCCGCATCACGCCGGGGTAGGGAATGTCGCGCGCGGCCGGGATCATGTCGACGATCGGCACCGGCTGCGGCGCGCTATTCTGCGCGGCGGCGGGCCCGGCGAGCATGATGAGAGGAAGGGCG
>JALYQH010000129.1 GCA_030855945.1 Pseudomonadota bacterium
ATCGCCTATCGGCAGCGGCGGCGCCTCGCAACACGCACGGAGTTTATATTTTCATGAGTTGGACCGACGAGCGCATCGACCGCCTCAAAGCCATGTGGGCCGACGGCTCGACCGCCAGCCAGATCGCCGAGGATCTTGGCGGAGTCAGCCGCAATGCAGTGATCGGCAAGGCTCACCGCCTTGGGCTGGAATCGCGCCCCTCGCCGGTCAAGCCGGGCGAGGAAAAGGACAAGAAAGCGAAAGCGGCCCCCGCCGCCGCCGCGCCCAAGCCCGACAGGCATGTCCCGAGCCGGACCGAGCGGCCTACCCCAAGCAGGGCCGAAGCCCCAAAGGCCGCGCCCAAGCCTCTGGCGGAACCCGCGCCCGAGCCTCGCTCTCAGGCAAAGCTGGCGGCCGAGACTAGCGATGCCATCCCCGCCGCCGGCCCCAACGTGCGTGCCGGCGCAAAGGAGGGCACCACCATTCAATATCGCTCGGTCGGTCCGGGCGGGTTCATCCGCCAGGGGCCGGGTGACACTCAGCCGCCGATCCCCCCCGCTCCGCCGCGCCGGCTGGTTCCTGCCAAGCCCAATGCCGAAGTCGCCGACAAGACCGGGCTGCTCGACCTCAACGACCGCATCTGCCGCTGGCCGATGGGCCATCCGGGCGAGCCCGACTTTCATTTCTGCGGGCAGAACGCCAACCCCGGCTATCCCTATTGCGTGGACCATTGCGGCGTCGCTTACCAGGCGCAGCTGCCCCGCCGCGACCGCCGTCCGCCTCCGCCCCTCCCCTTCGGCGGCCCGCGAGTCCGCTAGACGAAGACGGCTTGCGCGCCACGGCGTTCCCCCTAGGCTCGCAATATTGAGCCAGGGGGACTGACCATGTTCGACCGCCGGAATTTTCTTCACGCGGCGCTTGCCGGAACGGCCGTGCTTCCGGCCACGTCGCTGGCCGCTTACCAGACCGCCGACGACCGGGCTTATGGTACGCCTGCCGGCACCCGGCCGTTCGGCCCGGAAGTTTATCGCGAGCGCCGCCAACGGCTGATGGCGCAAATGAAGGGCGGAATCGCGGTGGTCTTTGGCGCCGCCTCGCTCGACACCAGTAACCCCGTCGCGGGGATGGGCCGCCAGCTCAGCGATTTCGCCTATCTCACCGGCATCGTGGACGAGCCCGGCGCCGCACTGCTCCTCGCGCCGGTCGAACGCCGCTTCAAGGAGATGCTGTTCCTGGCCAACCGCAATCCGGAGCAGGAGCGGTGGGAGGGCGAGCGGCTCGGGCTCGGCCAGTCGCTGCGCGATCGCACCGGCTTCGAAAAGATCTTCCGCAGCGGTTCGCTTGGCGCGAGCGCGACGACGATGGCGTCGCACTCGAAGACGCTCAACTATCTCGGCCCCCTGGTCGGCGCGGACAATCCGCTCCCGCGCGAACTCGAGCTTTACGGCAGGATCGCCGCGCGCGTCCCGGGCGCCGCGATCAAGGATCAGTCGGGCCTGATCGCCGCGATGCGCCTTGCCAAGGAACCGCGCGAGATTGCCCTGATCCGCAAGTCGATTGCCGCCACCGAGCGCGGGCTTCGCGCGGGAATGGCCGCGGCGCGCCCGGGGATGAGCGAACGTCAGCTCGCCAACATCATCGAAGCCGAGTTCCGCGCCGCCGGTGCCCAGGGTCTCGCATTCCCCTCGATCGTCGGCACCGGCCGGAGCAGCGCGGTCCTTCACTACACCGGCCGCGACGGCATCATCCGCGCCGGCGACATCATCCTGTGCGACGTCGGCGCCGAGGTCGATTTTTACGCCGCCGACATCACCCGGACTTTTCCCGTCGACGGCCGCTTCGCCCCCGAGCAGCGCACCATCTATCAGACCGTCCTCGCGGCGCAGGACGCCGCCGCCGCCCAGCTCCGCCCTGGCGCTCTTTACGAGGATCTTAACGAGACCGCCCGCGACGTCGTCCGCCGCGCCGGTCATCTCGACGATTTCGTTCACGGCCTCGGCCATTTCGTCGGGCTCAACGTTCATGACGCGGGCGATTATGCCCAGCCCCTTCCGGTCGGGACGGTGATCACGCTGGAACCCGGCATTTACTTGCCCCAGCGCGGCTTCGGCGTGCGGATAGAGGACGATTACCTAGTCACCGCCGACGGCAATGAGCATCTCAGCCGCTCGATCCCGCGCAGCATCGACGAGGTCGAAGCCGCGGCACACGCCGGACGCTAGCTACCTTTGGTCGAAGCCGGCCCACCGTTGATCGATTCGCTATGAGATGATGACAACCGCGGCCTACCGTTTGCCCGGGCAATATGGGGGTCGATCGATGCGCGGTTTTTCGGAATTTCTGTTTCTGCCGGGCAACGCCCGCTTCGCCGATGTCGGGCTTCTGCTGCTGCGGATCGTGACCGGCGCCTTCCTCATCTATCAAAGCCACGACAATGTACTGAGCGCGGCGCGGATGGACGAATTCGTGGGCTTCCTGAAACAGTTTAATTTCCCCGCGCCCGAAATCCTGGCGCCGCTATCGGTCTACGCCCAGTTTCTCGCCGGGATCGGCTTCATCCTCGGTCTGTTCACCCGCTGGCTCGGCCTGATCACGGCCTTCAATTTCATCGTCGCGGTGTGGATGGTCCACGCGAACGATCCGGTTCCCTCGATCTGGCCGGCGGCGATCCTGATCTTCCTCGGCCTCTATTTCGGCCTGCGCGGATCGGGCCGCTATGGCCTTGATGCCATGATCGAGGGAAAAGGTCGCCCATAAGGGCTCGGCCGCTTGGCAGGCCGCTCGGCGGCCTCCTATAGCGGATGCAATGTCCGACCTTTTCGCATCCAGTTCCCCGGCCACGCCCGACAGTTACGACGCGTCCGCGATCGAGGTCCTCGAGGGGCTCGAGCCGGTCCGGCGCCGCCCCGGCATGTACATCGGCGGGACCGACGCCCGCGCGCTTCACCACCTCGCCGCCGAAGTGATCGACAATAGTATGGACGAGGCCGTCGCCGGCCATGCCAGCCGGATCGAGGTCATGCTCGAACCCGGCAACCGCCTCACCGTCAGCGACAATGGCCGCGGCATCCCGGTCGATGCCCACGCCAAATATCCGGGCAAGTCGGCGCTCGAAGTGATCATGACCACGCTTCATTCGGGCGGCAAGTTCGAGGGCAAGGCCTATTCGACCAGCGGCGGCCTCCACGGCGTCGGGGTTAGCGTCGTCAACGCTTTGTCGGTCGAGACATTGGTCGAGGTCGCCCGGGACAAGAAACTCTACCGCCAGCGCTTCGCCCGCGGCCTCGCGTTGGGCCCGCTCGAGGAAGCCGGCGCCGCTCCCAATCGCCGCGGCACCACCGTCTCCTTCGTCCCCGACCCCGACATTTTCGGTGCCGATGCGGTGTTCAGTCCCGAACGCATCTACAAGCTCGCCCGCTCGAAAGCCTATCTGTTTGCCGGAGTGGAAATCCGCTGGCGCTGCGACCCAAGCCTGGCCAGCGAAGCGGTCCCTGAGCAAGCGGTGTTCCAATTCCCCGGCGGGCTCGCCGACCATCTGCGCGAGCAACTCGAGGGCCGCGACTGCGTCACCAGCCCGCCCTTCGCCGGACGCCAGGAATTTCCCGACGCCCAGGGCGCGGCCGAATGGGCGGTAGCCTGGCCGCTATGGAGCGAGGGCAGCGCCGAAAGCTATTATTGCAACACCATTCCGACCCCTGACGGCGGCACCCATGAGGCCGGGCTTCGCGCCGCGCTGACCAAGGGCATTCGTGCGTTCGGCGACCTCGTCGGCCAGAAGAAATCCAAGGACATCACCGCCGACGACGTCTTCAACGGCGTCGAGCTGATGCTGTCCGTGTTCATCCGCAACCCGCATTTTCAAAGTCAGACCAAGGACCGTCTCACCAGCCTCGAGGCGGCGCGGTTCGTCGAGGCGGCGGTGCGCGACCATTTCGACCATTATCTCGCCGACAATATGGACCGCGGCCGCGC
>JALYQH010000174.1 GCA_030855945.1 Pseudomonadota bacterium
GCCTTGGCCTATCGCACCGCGCGCGCCAAGCCGCAAATCGCCGCATGCATTGTCAATTTTGCCTTCGCCGCCGGTCCCGCCTAAGGAGCGCGGCAACCGATCCACGATCGTCCTTGAGGAAGCCCTATGCAAATTCGCTTCGCCGCCACCCGTCCCGCGGGCGACCATAGTCTCGTCGTTCCGATTGCGGGCAATGCGCGCGGCGGGCTCGAAAGCCTGGGCGAGGCGAAAGCCGGAATCGAGGCGGCGATCAAGCGGCAGCGCTTCGACGGCGACCTCGGCGCGACCGCCGACCATTATCTCGACAGCGATGGCGGGCGACGCTTGCTATTGGTCGGCATCGGCGGGGACGCGCCATCGGCCGAGACCGCCGAAAAGCTGGGCGGCACCGCCGCCGCCAAGCTGCTGACCTCGGGCGAGACCGAAGCGGTGATCGACCTTGGCGGCACCGGCTTCGACGCCGACGGCGCGGCGCGGGTCGCGCTCGGCGCGGTGCTTCGCGCATGGCGTCACGACCGTTATCGCACCCGGCTAAAGGACAAGCATAAGCCGACGCTCGCCAAGATCACCGTCGTTGGCGCGGCCGACGGCGCCGAAGCGCGCTGGACCGACCGCTATGCGCCGCTCGCCAAGGGCGTGGCGCTGACCCGCGAGCTGGTCGCCGAGCCGGCCAACATCCTCTACCCCGAAAGCTTCGTCGAGCGCGTCCGCCATCTCGCCGACCTCGGCATCGAGATCAGCGTCCTCGGCGAGGCAGAGATGACCGAGCTCGGAATGGGCGCGCTACTCGGCGTGTCGCAGGGCTCGGTGCGCGACGCGCAATTGCTCGTGATGCGCTGGAACGGCGGCGCGGCCGGGGCCGCCCCGACGGTATTCATCGGCAAGGGCGTGACCTTCGACACCGGCGGAATCTCGATCAAGCCCGCGCAGGGCATGGAAGGGATGAAGTGGGACATGGGCGGAGCCGGCGCGGTCGTCGGCGCAATGATGGCGCTCGCCGGACGCAAGGCCAAGGCCAACGTCGTCGGCATCTGCGGCCTGGTCGAGAATATGCCCGACGGCAACGCGCAGCGCCCGGGCGACATCGTCACCACCATGTCGGGCCAGACGGTCGAAGTGATCAACACCGACGCCGAGGGGCGGCTGGTGCTCGCGGACGCGATTAGCTGGGCGCAGAAGGAATTCCGGCCGAAGGTGATCATCGACCTCGCTACCCTGACGGGCGCGATGGTGATCAGCCTCGGGCATGAATATGCCGGCATCTTCTGCAACGACGAGGCGCTTGCGGCCGACCTCATCAAGGTGGCCGACGCGAGCGGCGACAAGCTTTGGCGAATGCCCCTCGGCGAGGCCTATGACCGGCTGATCGACTCGCCGATCGCGGACATGAAGAATGTCGGCCCGCGCGAAGCGGGGTCAATCACCGCCGCGCAATTCATCAAGCGGTTCGTCGACGATGGCGTCGCCTGGGCCCACCTCGACATCGCCGGCATGGCCTGGTCCGACAAGCCCAAGGCGACCTATGACAAGGGCGCCACCGGTTATGGCGTGCGCCTGCTCGATCAATATATCGCGGACCACGTTGAGGGGTGATGAGCTGTTTCCCGGCGAAGGCCGGGATCCAGGGCGCTGCGCGAGCAGCGCCTTTCGGCGCCCTAGGCCCCGGCCTGCGCCGGGGAACAACTAGGTAATGCGCGTCGATTTCTATCAACTTGGCGCAGTTCCTGCCGAGAGCGTGGTCGCGGCGCTTGGCTCGAAGCTGATCGAGGAAGGCCAGCGCCTGCTGGTCGTCGCGGGGGACGAAGCGTTGCTCACCCGGCTCGACCGCATGTTGTGGGACCAGGGCGCGACCAGCTTCGTACCCCACGGGCTGGCCGGCGGCAGCGACGATGCCGCCCAGCCAATCCTGCTTTCGACGGGGGCCGACGCGCCCAACCTCGCGCGCAACCTGCTGATCGCCGACGGCGAGTGGCGCGAAGCGGCGCTGGTCTATGACCGTGCTTTCTATCTGTTCGACGAGGCGAGCGTGGAAGCTGCGCGCCTGGCGTGGAAGCTGCTCGCGGGGCGCGACGGCGTGGAGCGGAATTTTTGGGCAAACGAGGACGGCCGCTGGATCAAGAAGGCGTGATATCGACGAAGTCCTGCTCCAGCCCGCGGGCTGGAACCGTCTACTCAACATACGCCTGATCCTTGCCCTTTGCTGCGCTGCGGGGTAGGGGCGCGGCCTCTTTCAAACCCCCAAGCACAGGAGCCGCTCGGCCATGTCGACCGAACGCACTTTCTCGATCATCAAGCCCGATGCCACCCGCCGCAACCTGACCGGCGCGGTCACCAAGATGCTCGAGGATGCCGGCCTGCGCGTCGTCGCCTCGAAACGCATCCAGATGACCCGCGAGCAGGCCGAGGGCTTTTACGGCGTCCACCGCGAGCGGCCGTTTTTCAATGATCTCGTCGCTTTCATGATCTCGGGCCCGGTCGTGGTCCAGGTGCTCGAGGGCGAGAACGCCATGCAGCGCAACCGTGACGTGATGGGCGCGACCAACCCGGAGAATGCCGAGCCCGGCACGATCCGCAAGGAACTCGCCGAATCGATCGAAGCCAATTCGGTCCATGGTTCGGACAGTGCCGAGAATGCGGCGACCGAGATCGCCTTCTTCTTCAACGACCACGAAATCGTCGGATAAAATTAGTTGATCTGAAAACGCGAAAGGCCGTCGGACAATCCGGCGGCCTTCTCGTTCCGCTGACGGTGGAAAGCGGACATCAGGGAAACGGCTTTGTAAGTATCACCCCGTATGAAGCGCTTGCTTTTTCGAGCGCCCGTTTCTTCCGATTGAAGGCAGACATACGAAGCAATGTTATCGTGCCTACTATCAACCCAACACATACCATCACCGCAGTAGTGACATCGAAGGTGCGCCACTGAAGAATGTATGCCGCCGCGCACGCAAGAGAGGTAAGGCTGACCGCCCACGCGGTCCACGTCGCCAGTCGTTCGGCAGGCCAAGAGGGATGAGGCTGTGGCTCTCCGTTAGTCGAATTCGTGATGTGGTCGTGCGGGCCTATCATCCTGCCAGTTTACGACAGCTTCGAATGTCCGCAATGGGTCGAAAGCGGAACTTGGGGCAAAGTAGCCTTCTATCTGGCCGGCACGCCTATCGCCCCGTAGCTCCATCGCGTCGGCTTGGCGCCGTCGGCGAGCGAGATTTCCGCTTCGATCCCGCCTGCGGTTCGCAAATAGCGGATGCGCTGCGGGTAATCGTGAGCGGCGTTGATGAAGACGATTTCGTTCGCCGTCGCGGTCGCCGCTTTAAAGGCGGCGGGGGGTGCGCCTTTGGGCGAGGCGTAGAAAGTCAGGGCGCCGTTGGTGCCGCGTTCGATCCGCATCCATTCCCAATGATTGACCTTGTTGGCAGTCCCTTCGCGGGCCGAGCCGAGCATCATCCCGCCGCGTGGGCTGGTCCAGCATTCCTCGGTCCATTTTTCGGCCGTTCGCTGCTGCCAGCAGCCGGTGAGGAAGGCCGGCATCGGCACCACGGCCGGAGCGACCTGGGCCATAAAAAGCAGTGCGAGCATTCCGTTTCCCCTCAAGTCCGCTCTTCAGCCATTACAAATCAGGCCCGGCTAAAACCGGTCAGGCGGACCGACTTGCCGTCGAACAGTCCCCCGTCCTTCCATTCATAGGCGACCCGGTACCGCTGCGTCGTGGTGCGCGTTTCGCCGGCTTCGATATAGCGCGTCACGATGCTGAGCGTGAG
>JALYQH010000180.1 GCA_030855945.1 Pseudomonadota bacterium
GCAGGAAGGAGGATCAGGGCAAAGCGCATGGCGGGACTCCGGATATTCGTCGCCAGAATGACGATTTATCGAGCGCAGTCAACGATTTGAACGCCCTAGCGTGCCCCGAGCCAGGCCAGCGCCGCGATTCCGGCGACGATCCGGTACCAGGCGAAGGGCGCGAAGCCGAAGCGTTGGATGACCGCGACGAAACCCTTGACCACCACCACCGCCACCACGAACGAGACCAGCGCGCCGATGAGGATGTTGCCGATCATGCCTGGCGCGATCTCGTCATGATGCTTGAACAGCTGGAGCGCGGTCGCGCCGCTGAGCGTCGGCACGGCGAGGAAGAAGCTGAACTCGGCGGCGGTTTTGCGGTCGACTCCCATCGCCATCGCGCCCAAGATCGTCGCGCCCGAGCGGCTGACACCGGGGACCATCGCCAGGCACTGGACGACGCCGATCGCTACCGACTGGCGCACGCTGACGTTGGCGATGCCATGGCATTCGACCGGGCGGGCGAGCTTCTCGACGATCAGGATTGCAACTCCGCCGATGATCAGCGCCCAGGCGACGATCACGGCATTGCCGAGCATCAGCTCGATCTGGTCGCCAAGCAGGAGACCGAGCACGACCGCGGGCACGAAGGCGATCAGCAGGTTGCGGGTGAAGGCGAAGGCCGACGGCGCGCGCTGGAACAGCCCGACCAGCACGTCGCGAAAGGTGCGCCAGTAGAGCACGACGATGGCGAGGATCGCGCCCGGCTGGATGGCGATGTTGAACAGGGCCCAGGCGTCGGCATCGAAGCCGAGCAATTCGGTCGCGAGGATCAGATGGCCGGTCGACGAAACCGGCAGATATTCGGTCAAGCCCTCGACGATGCCGAGGATGATGACGAGCAAAAGGATCGGCATCAGGCGGTCGCGTCGCTGGGTTCCGGCGCGCTGGCGGCGAACCGCCCACCCTTGACGAAGCGTTCGAGCCACGACCGCGCGACCGCGCCAAGCGGTGTCGGCTCGATCCCGAACGCCTCGAGCCCGGCGCTCCCCGGAACGGCGATATTGTCGCGCTGGAGCATCAGCCACTGGTCGCGGCTCAGCGGGGCACCGGGGAGGAAACCGAAGCGGGCGATGGCGCTCGCGGCGAATTCAGGGACGTCAACCAGTTCGGGCTTATGGCCGGCCAAGGCGGCGATGCACGCGTTGAGCTCGCGCATCGTCAGCACTTCGGGCCCCGCCAGTTCATAGGTCTTTCCGCCGTGCTTGCCGGGGTTAAGCGCGGCGGCGGCGATTGCCCGGCCGAGGTCGCGGACATAGATTGGCTGGAAGCAGGTTTTAGGCGCGATCACGGGCAGGATCGGCAGCCGCGCCAGCGACGCGAAACGATTGGTGAAATCGTCCTCGGGGCCAAACACCACGCTCGGGCGGACGATCGTCGCTTGCCGAAAGGCCTCGCGCACCGCTTGCTCGCCGAGGCCCTTGGTGCGGCCATAATTGGACGCAGCGGCCGGATCGGCGCCGATCGCGCTGACCTGGACGAAGGCCGCGGCCCCCGCGTCACGCGCCGCCTTAGCTGCACGGCCCGCGCCTTCGACGTGGACCGCGTCGAGATTGCCCTTGAATACACCGACCAGGTTGATGACCGCGCTTGCTCCCTCGACCGCGCGGGCGATGGTCTCGGGACGGCCAAGGTCGGCACTGACGACCGCGACCTGCCCGACGGCGGCCAGCGGCTGGAGGTGGAACGCCCGGCGCGGCTGGCGCTCGGCGACGCGCAGCCGCACCCCGCTACTGAGCAGTGCCTCGCAGACGTAGCGGCCGATGAATCCGCCGCCGCCGAACACGGTGACGAAGGAGGGGGAGCGGTCGGTCATGGGACGGATCCCTAGCGCTTCGCCTTGCGCATTGACAAGGCGCTCGGCCGCCCTCTAAGCGCCGCCGCCTACCGCACTACGATGCTCCTGTGCCCAGGTGGCGGAATTGGTAGACGCACCAGCTTCAGGTGCTGGCGCTCGCAAGGGCGTGGAGGTTCGAGT
>JALYQH010000188.1 GCA_030855945.1 Pseudomonadota bacterium
GGTCGATCTCGTCCAACAGGCCCTCGTCGACCTCGACCTGGTCGGCGCGCAGGCTCTTGAACCCGGCTTCGGCCTCCAGCCGGAACATGCCGTAATCGTAACCGACGATCGCATCGACATCGAAGCCCGGCTTGAGGTCGATTTCGAACGCATCGTCATAATCGAAGATCGTGTCGCCGTCGTCGATCCGGAGATCCTGCTCGAGGTCTCCGTCGAACAGGATGCCACCTTCGATTCCGACATATTGCGATTGATCGCGGGCCAAGGCCGGCGATGCGATCGCTGCCGCTGCAACAGCGGCCAACAACCATGAACGCATTTAATCCCCCTATTTCCCAAATTCCCCGGGCCGGCGTTAGGCAAACCCGCCGGGAACCTCTGCCGTGAAGGCGATTCTGTCAATCGCGATAAACGCGAAATTAACGATATTTTCGGGGGCGGACCCCGGTTCGATTGATCCGATGTAGCCGCCCGAGGGAACTTGCGGGGCGCTCCAAGATTGGCGGTCGATGAGGATCGCGACTTATAACGTCAACGGAGTCAACGGCCGCCTGCCGGTGCTGCTGCAATGGCTGGAGCAGACCCGGCCCGATGTCGCCTGCCTCCAGGAGTTGAAGGCGCCCGACGAAAAGTTTCCCGAAAGCGCGATCGAGGCCGCCGGCTATGGCGCGATCTGGCACGGGCAGAAAAGCTGGAACGGGGTCGCCATCCTGGCGCGCGGCTGCACGCCGGTGGAGACGCGCCGCGGGCTTCCCGGCGATCCCGGCGACACGCACAGCCGCTATATCGAAGCGGCGGTCGGCGGGGTGCTAATCGGCTGCCTCTATCTGCCCAACGGCAATCCCAAGCCGGGCCCGAAGTTCGACTATAAGCTGGCGTGGATCGAGCGGTTCGCGGCGCTCGCCGGGGAGTTGCTGGATGCCGACGCGCCAGTGGTGCTGGCCGGCGACTATAATATCATCCCGACCGACCGCGATGTCTACAAGCCCGAGCGGTGGACCGACGACGCGCTGTTCGCGCCGGAGGCGAAGGCAGCGTATGCCGACCTGACCGAGCGCGGATGGACCGACGCGTTGCGGACGGTCTATCCCGACGAGCAGGTCTTTACCTTCTGGGACTATTTCCGAAACGCCTACGCCCGGGACGCGGGGCTGCGGATCGATCATCTATTGCTCAATGCGCCAGCGGCGAAGCGGCTCAAGTCGGCCGGCGTCGACCGCGCCGCGCGCGCCCTGCCCAAGACCAGCGATCACGCCCCGGTGTGGATCGAGCTGAAGGATGCGAAGTGAAAGCGGGCGGGCCGATCGCGCCGATGGAGGCGCTGCTGGTCGAGCAATTGCCAGAGGGCGATGGCTGGCAATATGAGCCCAAGTGGGACGGCTTTCGCTGCATCGCGGTGCGGGATGGTGAGCGGGTCGACCTGTGGTCGAAATCGGGCAAGCCGCTCGGGCGCTATTTTCCCGAAGTGGCCGAGATGTTCGCGCGGCTGAAGGCGGCGGACTTTATCATCGATGGCGAATTGTTGATCGAGGTGGACGGAGCGATCGCCTTCGACGCGCTCCAGGCACGGCTTCATCCGGCGGCAAGCCGGGTCGAACGGCTGGCGGCCGAAACGCCGGCGCGGTTCATGGCATTCGATTGCCTGGGCCGATCGGGAAAGCCGCTGCTCGACAAGGCGTTGCGCGAGCGCCGCGCGGAACTGGAGGCGTTGCTGGCCAAGGAGCGCGAGGCATCGCTACTCCTGTCGCCGCGAAGCGAGGATCGCGCCGAGGCCGCGGCATGGCTCGGGGCGAGCGGCGCGGCGCTCGACGGAGTGATCGCCAAGCGCCTTGACGATCCCTACCGGCCGGGCGAGCGGGCGATGGTCAAGGTCAAGGTCAAGCGCAGCGCCGATTGCGTAATCGGCGGATTCCGGCGCGAGAAAAGCGGCGGCGGAGCGGCGTCGTTGCTGCTTGGGCTTTACGATGCCGAAGGACTGCTCAACCATGTCGGCTTCACCTCATCGATCGCCGCCTCGGAGCGCGGCGCTTGGGCGAGCGAGCTCGAAGCGATCGCGGGTTCGCCCGGCTTCACCGGCAAGGCGCCGGGCGGGCCGAGCCGCTGGACCAGCGGGCGATCGAGCGAATGGGAGCCGGTCAGGCCCGAGCTGGTGGTCGAAGTGCTCTACGACCAGGTCACGGGCGACCGCTTCCGTCATGGCACGCGGCTGCTCCGCCGGCGCCCGGACAAGGCGCCCCGGCACTGCACGATGGACCAGCTTGGGCGCGCGCTTGCGCCGAGCGAAGTCGCACAGCTGATCGGGGCGTAGAAAAACAGCCGAAGATGAAGGGCGTCGACGTTCGCTCGGGGCGCCCCATCCATACGCGACGAGGCGTGCGACGAAGCGGGGAACGGCGACCCCGGCCCGATGGTTGCACCCCCGACACAGACAGGGAGACACTCATGGCCACTCGTACCCGCGCGCGCTCGACCTCGACCCGGTCGAACGGCAATAACTCACGCGACAAAAGCGCGTTCGATTGGGGCTCGACCGGCGCCATCGCCACTGCCGCGGTGGGCGGAGCGCTGCTCGCCGTCGCCGCCAACCTCGGGCGCAAGTTCGCCGTCCAGGGGATCAGCGCGAGCAAGGGCAATTGGGCCGACAGCCTTGCCGCGGAACATGCCGCGGTGCTGGCGCTGTTCGACAAATTGCTCGAGACGGAGGACGATCAGACGACCAAGCGGACGCTGCTGCTGATGCAGATCGGCCATGCGCTCGACAAACATGCCTATGCCGAGGAGCATGTCGTCTATCCGTGCCTGCGCGAGGATAATTTCCGCGCCGAGGCGGAATTGCTCGAGAAGGAGCATGGCGAGGTCAAGACCTACCTCCACCGTCTCAACAACATGGCCAAGGATTCGCCTGAGTGGATTGGCATCGTCCAGGAATTCCGCGACAGCCTGTCGCGTCACATGGCGATGGAAGAGGAAGAAGTCTTCCCGGGGCTGCAGAGCGAGCTCGATGAAGCGACCGACAAGCGTATCACCAAGGAGGTCAACAAGGCCGGCTTCATGATGGCGTGATTGCCAGGTCGGCGCGGCGGTATCGCTTACGACGGCGAAACGAAACCGTCGCGGGCCCGCCGCGTTGACCCGGCACTATGTATCGTCCCGTAACCACCAAGCGCGACCGCGCCGCGACCATCGCCGCGGTCGTGCTGATTCACGCCGGGCTTGCCTATGCCTTTCTCAACCTGTCGGGGACGCTGCGCGCGATCGAGGATCAAGCCGACCTGCAGATGTTCGACCTGAGCGAGACGCCGCCGCCGCCGATCGTCGAGATTCCGCCCGAGCCCGAGCAGGCGCGCCCCGAGGAGGATGAAGG
>JALYQH010000197.1 GCA_030855945.1 Pseudomonadota bacterium
AAAGTGACCAGCGTCGAGGTTGCGGCGGGGGAGGCGGTGGTCAAGGGGCAGCGGCTGCTGACGCTCGAGGCGATGAAGATGGAGCATGGGCTGGTCGCGCCGTTCGACGGGGTGGTGGCGGAATTGAACACGTCTGAAGGCGCGCAGGTGCAGGTTGATGCGCTATTGGCGAAGATCGAAAAGACCGACTGACGTCCTCCGCCGTCACCCTGAACTTGTTTCAGGGTCCATGTTCGTGAAGGGCGGCGCAGGTCCGAGGAATGGATGCTGAACAAGTTCAGCAATGACGGGAGTGAGTGAATGAAAATCGAAGGCATTTCCGCAGTTGTCACCGGCGCGGCATCCGGACTCGGCGAAGCGACAGCTCGGGAGCTGGCGCGGCGCGGAGCGAAGGTCGCCGTGTTCGATCGCGATGCCGACAAGGGCGAGAAGGTCGCGGCCGAGATCGGCGGCATCTATTGCGAAGTCGATGTCACCTCCGACGACAAGGTCGCCGCGGCCTTTGCCAAGGCGCGCGAGGCCCATGGGCAGGAGCGGGTGCTGATCAATTGCGCCGGCGTCGCCAACGCCGCCAAGACGGTCGGCCGCGACAAGGAGACCAAGGCCGCGAAATTTTACCCGATCAACCAGTTCGAGCTGGCGATCCAGATCAACCTGATCGGCACCTTCCGCTGCATCGCGTATTCGGCGTTCGGGATGGTTGACCTCGACCCGCTGGACGATGGCGAGCGCGGCTGCATCGTCAACACCGCCTCGGTTGCGGCGCAGGACGGGCAAATCGGCCAGGCCGCTTACTCGGCATCCAAGGGCGGCGTTCTAGCCATGGCGCTGCCGATCGCGCGCGACCTGATGAACGATGGCGTGCGCGTCAACACGATCCTTCCGGGAGTGTTCAAGACGCCGATGGTAGCGATGATGCCGAGCCAAGTGCAGGACGCGCTCGGTGCGCAGGTGCCGTTCCCGAAGCGGCTCGGAAAGGCGGAGGAATATGCCGACCTCGCCGCTTTCATCGTCGAGACGCCGTACCTGAACGCGGAGTCGATCCGCCTCGACGGCGGCATCCGCATGGCGCCCCGTTGAGCGCAGATCGCGCAGCCTTGCTCGAGGGCTGCGTGACGGCATCCCGCGATGCCGGTGCGGAAATCCTGAAGCTGGTCGCTGCGGGGTTCGACGTCGAAACCAAGGAGGATCAGTCGCCGGTCACCGTGTGCGACCGGGCGGCAGAGACCATTATCCTGCGCGCGCTCGCCCGAATCGCTCCGGGTGTCCCGGTGATCGCTGAGGAAGAAGTGGCCGCCGGGCGCATCCCGGCCCACGGCGACACCTATTTCCTCGTCGATCCCCTGGACGGCACCAAGGAGTTTGTTCGCGGCGGCGATGATTATACGGTCAACATCGGCCTGATCGAGGGCGGCGTCCCGACCTTGGGCGTCGTCTACCAGCCCGCGACCGACACTTTGTGGGCCGGAGACGTAAGGGACCGCGCCTTCATGGAGGACCGGAGGGGCCGCCGGTCCGTCCGGACTCGCGAGCGCGGCAAGAATCTGGACGCCGTCGCTTCCAAGTCGCACCTCACCCAAGCCACCGTCGACTATCTGGAACAGGCGGTCGGCAAGTGCGGCTTCGTCTCGGTCGGATCCAGCCTCAAATTCTGCATCGTCGCCGAGGGGCGCGCCGACATCTATCCGCGCCTGTCACCGACCAGCGAGTGGGATACGGCGGCCGGTCACGCGGTGCTGGTGGCGGCCGGCGGCCGGGTCGACGGTCCCGACGGAGCTCCGCTGGCCTATGGCAAGCGCGCCTTCCTCAATCGCGGCTTCGTAGCGACGGCAGGCTGGGTGGCGCCGCAGGCCGCTCCGTTTCTCGACGATTTCGCGGATGGCGAAGACGCTCCGCAGGGGGTCTAGCCACCATGATGATCGCTGCCATGCGGCCCAAGCCGAAGCAGATTAGTCCATTCTGGCGATAGTTCGCCGCACCACAAAGTGTCGTCGCCGCGCCGCAGCGTCTCGAGCTCCAGTCGAGCCTTCTCCAGCCGGTCATGTAGCGCCGAGGCTTCGCCATGGCCCGGGTGACCCGCGCCCATGCTTCGGGCAAGCGACTGCGCCTCTGCAATGGCGGCCGCGAGATCCGCGACACAGCGGGCCTGCTCCCTCGCAACATACTCGAGGGCAAGTCGTCGAATCTGATCG
>JALYQH010000201.1 GCA_030855945.1 Pseudomonadota bacterium
GCCATCGCCTGAAGCGCGTCCCTGATCCGCGACGTATAGGCCGACAGGGTCTCGATCGCCTCCATCGGCGACAGCTCATTCTTCTCGAACGAGAGCAAGGATAGTGTGAAAAGCTCTGGAAAGACGATGAAATCCGATTGATAGTCGGATGCGACATCGACGAAATAGCGGATGTTGCCGATGAATTCGTCGAAGTCGGCGACGGCCCTTGCCTGAAGCTGGCACGTGGCGAGACGGACGGCTTCGACGCCGCGCGGGATTCGCGTTTCCTTCGGCTCGTCGCTGTTCACATAGGGGTTGCGCCAGACCATGTGGACGGCATTGCCGCCCGATTTGCGGTCGGACGGCAGATATTCCTTCAGCAGGCCGATCGGCTCGAACCCGTTGGCCAGTTGGAATCGGACGACGGGGTCGTGGAGCTTGCCGGCGGCGACCTGATCGAGATAGTCCTGCGGACCTTCGACCTTGCGCCGGTTGCGCGCGTAATTCGGCATTCGGCCGCCGAACGCGATACCTTTGAGCTGCAATTCCTCGGCGAGGGCTCGGCGCGCGGCATAGAGGCGCCGGCCGATCCGCGCGCCGCGAGCGGCCGGATCGACGCACATTTCATAGCCGTAGAGCCAGTCGCCCTTCGGGTCATTGCGCGAACCGTAGCCGCCGCCCGTCACTTCGCGCCAATTGTGACGGGAGAGCGCGACCGCCTCGGCAAGGCGCATCGAGGCGCAGTAGCCAGCCATCTTGCCGTCGAGCAGCGCCACAAAGCAGCCTTGCGGGAAATTGTTGAGATGCCCGCGGATCTCCCCTGCCGAATAAGTGGGCATATCCTCATAGGCGCGCCGGACCAGCGCGACGATCCCGTCGATGTCGCCCGGGTCAGCCTGGCGGACCTCGAGCCGCGCGCCGGTCGGCGGTTTCACGGGCGGCTTCGGGCTCAGGCCGTCACCTGCGAACCCATTGCCGCTTCCAGATTTTCGCGCACCGCCTCGAAGAATTGCTCGGTGGTCATCCACGCCTGGTCGGGCCCGACGAGGATGGCGAGGTCCTTTGTCATCTTGCCGCTCTCGACCGTATCGATACACACTTTTTCGAGCGTCTCGGCGAAGCGGACGACGTCGGGCGTGTCGTCGAACCTTCCACGATATTTGAGGCCACCGGTCCAGGCGAAGATCGACGCGATCGGGTTGGTCGAGGTCGCCTTGCCCTGCTGGTGCATGCGGTAATGGCGCGTGACCGTTCCGTGCGCCGCCTCGGCCTCGACGATCTTGCCGTCGGGCGTGGTGAGGATCGAGGTCATCAGGCCGAGCGACCCGAAGCCCTGCGCGACCATGTCCGACTGAACGTCGCCATCGTAATTCTTGCACGCCCACACGAAGTTGCCGCTCCATTTGAGCGCGGATGCGACCATGTCGTCGATCAGCCGGTGCTGATATTCGATCTTGGCTTCTGCGAACTTGGCTTTGAATTCGCTTTCGAAGACTTCCTCGAAAATATCCTTGAAGCGGCCGTCATAGGCCTTGAGAATGGTATTCTTGGTGCTGAGGTAGACCGGCCAGCCGCGGCTTAGCCCGAAGTTCAGCGACGCGCGGGCGAAGTCGCGGATCGACTCGTCGAGGTTGTACATGCCCATCGCCACGCCCGCGGCGGGGTAATTGAACACTTCATGCTCGATTTCCTGGCCGTCCTCACCGGTCCACTTCATCGTCAGCTTGCCCGCCCCGGGGACGAGGAAATCGGTCGCCTTATACTGGTCGGCGAAAGCATGACGGCCGATGACTATCGGGTCGGTCCAGCCAGGGATCAGGCGCGGGACATTGTCCATCACGATCGGCTCGCGAAACACGACGCCGCCGAGGATGTTGCGGATCGTGCCGTTGGGCGACTTCCACATTTTCTTGAGGCCGAATTCCTCGACCCGCGCTTCGTCGGGCGTGATCGTGGCGCATTTGACGCCGACGCCATGCTGCTTGATCGCTTCCGCCGCGTCGATGGTGATCTGGTCGTCGGTCTCGTCGCGCTTCTCGATCCCGAGGTCGAAATAGATCAGCTCAACATCGAGATAGGGCTGAATCAGCCGCTCGCGAATCCATTGCCAGATGATCCGCGTCATCTCGTCGCCGTCGAGCTCGACGACGGGGTTTTTCACCTTGATCTTGGCCATGCGCTAGGCGTCCTGCTTGCTTGTTTTCGGGTTGCGGCGGGCCTTAAACGCGGGGGCATGGCATGGCAACCGCAGCAACCGCGCGGATTGCGGCAAGTTGATTGGAGCCGTAAGGAACCGGCATGGTATCGCTCGAAAAGCCCGACAGCCAGCTGACCGCGGTCAAATGGCGCTTCCCCTCGGTTCATCCCGAGGGCCGCAAGTTCACCGTTATCGCCGCGTTCGTCGCGCTGCTCGCCTTCCTCCTCCTACCCGACGCGATCGGCTGGCTGCTGGTAGGCGTGACGGTGTGGGTCGCGACCTTCTTTCGCGATCCCATCCGCACCACGCCGCAGGATTCGGACCTGATCGTCGCCCCGGCCGACGGGCTGGTGACGATGATCAGCCGGGTCGCGCCGCCGCCCGAGCTGGCCGGAGAGGGCGGTCTCAGCGGCGAGTTTACCCGGGTGTCGATCTTCATGTCGGTGTTCGACGTTCACATCAACCGCACGCCGATCGCCGGGCGTATCCGCAAGATCGCCTATGTCCCGGGCAAATTCCTCAACGCCGACCTCGACAAAGCCAGCGAGGATAATGAGCGCCAGCATTTCCTGGTCGAGCGCGAGGATGGACTCAAGATCGGCTTCACCCAGATCGCCGGGCTGGTCGCGCGGCGGATCATGGCCTTCGTCAAGGAAGGCGACCAGGTCGCGGCGGGCGAGCGCATCGGGCTGATCCGCTTCGGCAGCCGGGTCGACGTCTATCTGCCGGCCGGGACAGGCTCGCAAGTGCTGCTCGGCCAGCGCACGATTGCCGGTGAGACCTTGCTCGGAATCGTCGGCCAGGACCCGCAGCGCCCAGGCCTCAGCCAATGATCGAGCCAAGCGACGAGCGTCCGGCGCGCGGCATTCCGCTGCGGACGCTCGCGCCCAATGCGATTACCGCGCTGGCTTTGTGCTTCGGACTGACCGGGGTTCGGTTCGCGATCGGCGGCGAGTGGGACAAGGCGCTGGGATCGATCGTCGTCGCCGGTGTGCTCGATGGGCTCGACGGGCGAATCGCCCGATTGCTCAAGGCCAACAGCAAGTTCGGCGCCGAGCTCGATAGCCTGAGCGATAATATCGGTTTCGGCACCGCGCCAGCGCTGATCTTGTTCCTATGGTCACTCAAGGAAGCGCCGCGGTTCGGATGGATCGCCGCGCTTGCACTGGCGGTGTGCTGTGCGCTTCGTCTCGCCCGCTTCAATGCGCGTATCGACGTCGGCTTTCAGCCGCACAAGGCGGCCGGCTTCAATACCGGGGTGCCAGCCCCGGCCGGCGCGGGCCTTGCCTTCATGCCCATCTATCTGTGGCTGATCACCGGAAACGAGGCGTTCCGGAGCTGGATCTTGGTCATGCCATGGACGATCTTCATCGCTATCTTGATGATCTCGAGCGTCCCGACGTTTGGCTGGACCTCGATCCGGATTCGCCGCGAATGGCGCCTGTTCGCGCTCGCCGGCGTCGCCTTGCTGGGCGCGGCGCTGGTGACCCAGCCGTGGCTGACGCTGCTGCTAGTAACGACCGTCTATCTGATCTGCCTGCCGTTCAGCATCGCCAGCTATGGGCGGGTCAAGCGGCGGCGCGCCACTCAGGCTGGGCCCGCATCGGGCGACGGACCGATCCTGCCCGCGGCTGGAAGCGCACGCTGACCGGACGCACCGACTGCGGTGGGAGCGCGATCATCGACTGGCCGCGGAGCGCCGCGGCAATCTTCGCGCCGTCGCTGGCAATCAGCTCAATCATCAACTTTCCGACCAGCCACAAGGTGGCGAGGAAGGCGAGAGTGGCAAAAGGTGCGAGCATGAGCGTTTCCCTATCGTTCTCGCCTTAACCAGAAACCATCATTTAAGTTCCGGAGCGGGGCGGCAATCCTCTGTAATGGCGTCATGTTCGCGTTACGTTCTTACCTTGTCAAGCGATTCCGTTTTCGTTTTGTTCTTTTTCTTGCGCAAAGGCGAAGCGCTTGAAATGGCCCAGCCAATCCGCTATCGGCCCGCGCATCCCACAGGCGGAGCCACCATACCGGTGCCGGTCCACGTCTTGCGTTTGCAAGAATTGGCCGGTGACAGGTTCCGCCGAGGTTTAACCGGAAGGAGACTATCCTATGGCGACTCCCGTCGTCACGATGCAGCAATTGCTCGAAGCTGGCGCCCATTTTGGCCACCAGACCCACCGCTGGAATCCGCGG
>JALYQH010000202.1 GCA_030855945.1 Pseudomonadota bacterium
GGCGAGCGCCCGCCCTATGTCGAAACCAAATTCACCCCCGACGGCAAGGTCAAGCCGACCACCACTGCGGCGACCCCCGGCGCCAAGCGCGCCGTGCCAGCGGTCGGCCAGCTCACCGCGCTCGACTTCCCGACCATCACCCACACCACCTTGGCCAATGGCCTCGCGGTCGACTATGCGCAGCGCACCGCAGTCCCGATCACTCAGCTTGCGGTGACGTTCAATGCCGGCGATGCCGCCGATTTACCGACCGCGCGCGGTGTCCAGGCGTTGATGCTCGGGATGCTCGAGGAAGGCACGACCAGCCTCGACGCCCAGGCCTATAGCGAAGCCAAGGAGCGGCTCGGGGTCGAGATCGACACGACCAGCTCGCTCGACCGCTCGACCGTCACCATGTCGGCGCTGTCGGCCAACCTCGCGCCGAGCCTCGCTCTCGTCGGCGACGTGATCAAGAACCCGGCCTTTGCGCCCGCCGACCTGGCACGGGTCAAGACCCAGTCGCTGACCTCGATCGCCCAATTGCAAAAGGACCCCAACGGGATTGCCGCGCGCGCTCTGCCGGCGCTGATCTTCGGTCCGAGCCACCCTTATGCGGCGCTCCGCGGCGGCGAATCGGCGGCGATCGGCGCGGCCAGCCGCGATCAGTTGATCGTTTACAGGGATCGCTGGATCCGCCCCGACAATGCCAAGATTTTCATCGTTTCGGATCGTCCACTGGCCGAGCTCATGCCCTTGCTCAACGCCCAGTTCGGGTCGTGGAGCGCTCCTTCGGTAGCGAGGGGCGTCAAGACGTTCGGCGCGATTCCGGCGCGCCCCGCGACGTCGCGGATCGTGCTCATCGACCGTCCCGGATCGCCGCAATCGGTGATCAGCGGCGGGCAGATCACCCCGCTCGATCCGAAGAGCGACATCCTCGCGGTGAGCAGCGCCAATGACGTCCTCGGGGGCGATTTCCTCAGCCGGATCAACCTCGATCTGCGCGAGTCCAAGGGCTGGTCCTATGGCGTCAACGGCAATCTGGCGCTGCGCGAACGCGCGGTGCCCTACCTCATCAACGCGCCGGTCCAGGCCGACCGAACCGGCGACGCGATCGCCGCGCTCGATACGCAATTCGCGGGCTTCCTCGGCCCTCGTGGTGTGACTCCGGAAGAACTCGCGCGAGTGACCGCGAACAGCATCAACGAGCTTCCCGGGCGGTTCGAGACTTCTAGCGCGGTGCTGGCCGCGATGATGTCGAACGACCTGCTCGGGCGTCCCGACGATTATTATGAGACGCTCGCCACGCGCTATCGCGGCCAGACCCCTGCGGCGGTCGACCAAGCGATTCGCGCCGCGGTCAGCCAGCGCGGGTTCGTGTGGCTGGTGGTTGGCGACGCCGCCAAGGTCCGCCCGCAACTGGCCAAGCTCGGCCTGCCGATCGAAGTTATCCCGGCGCGTTAGAGCTGGGGCTGACAACACGCCACGTCACGCAACGCGCGTGACGTGGCCCATCTTGCGCCCGGGACGCGCTTCGCCCTTGTTGTAGAGGTGGACGTGCGCGCCGGGCTCGGCGATCAGCGCGTCCCACTGGCCGACGTCGCCCCCGATCAGATTCTCCATGCTGACCGTGCGCCCGACGAGCCGCGTGTCGCGCAGCGGCAGTCCGCAGATGGCGCGGATATGCTGCTCGAACTGCGAGGTCATAGACCCCTCGATCGTCCAATGCCCGCTGTTGTGGACGCGCGGCGCGATCTCATTGACCACCGGGCCGTCGGCACAGGCGAAAAACTCGACCGTCATGACACCGACATGGTCCAGCCGGTCGGCGAGCGCTGTCGTCACCTCCACCGCCTCGGCGACTTGCGCCTCGATCGATGAGCCGGGGGGAAGTTCGGAGCGACGCAGGATGCCGCCCTCGTGAATATTGCGCGACACCGGCCAGACGCGCGTCGCGCCGTCCGAGGTGCGACCGACGATGACCGAAAATTCGTCCGCGAAGTGCATGCCTTTCTCGGCCACCGCGGGGCGACGCCCGACCGCGTCCCACGCGGCGATGGCGTCGTCGAGCGCGCGCACCCACGCCTGGCCCTTGCCGTCATAGCCGAAGCGCCGCGTCTTGAGCAGGAGGGGCAGACCGAGCGTGTCGATCGCGGCGGGAAGCGATGCCTCGTCATCGACCTCGGCCCATGGCGCGATCCGCACCCCGGCGGCGTCGAGGAAGCGTTTTTCGGCGGCGCGATCCTGAGTCACCTTCAGGCTGTGCGTCGCGGGCCGCAACTTGTCGCCGAGCGCGTCGAGCGGGGCGGTCGGCAAATTCTCGAACTCGTAGGTCACCACGTCGCAGGGCGCGGCGAAGGACGCGATCGCGTCGGCGTCGTCGAACGACCCGCGGGTGAAGCTCGCCGCGACCAAAGCCGCGCACGGCGCCTCATGCGGGTCGTAAATGTGGCAGTGATAGCCGAGCTGCGCCGCAGCGATCGCGAGCATGCGGCCGAGTTGGCCACCGCCGATGATGCCGATGGTCGATCCGGGGGCAAGCCTCATCGCGTCAGGCGGGCAGGTCGGGGACGGCGTCGGTCTGGTTCGCGCGCCATTCGGCGAGCCGCGCGCCGAGCGCAGGATCGTTGGTCGCAAGCATCGCCGCAGCCAGCAACGCCGCATTGATCGCCCCCGCCTTGCCGATCGCGAGCGTCCCGACCGGAATCCCCGCGGGCATCTGGACGATCGATAAAAGGCTATCCATGCCCTTGAGCACCTTGCTCTCGACCGGCACGCCGAGCACGGGGAGCGCGGTCATCGCCGCTGCCATCCCGGGCAAATGCGCCGCCCCGCCGGCGCCGGCAATAATCAGCTTGAGCCCGCGCGCCGCGGCGCCATCAGCATAATCGTAGAGCCGCTTGGGGGTGCGGTGCGCCGACACCACGCGAGTTTCATGTTCGATGCGCAGTATCTCGAGAATCTCGGCGGCGTGGCGCATCGTCTCCCAGTCGGACCTGCTCCCCATGATGATCCCGACAAGCGGACCGGCCATCGTGTCGTCCCTGCTGACGCTTCCAAGAGTGGCGGTCCTAAAGGCGCATCGCGAGTGGCGCAATCCGGGACGGTTTCGATTTGGGAATCCACATTGCCGCTTTTTTCGCTTATTGGTCGCGCGATAACGGGGATTCATCATGCACGATGTTAGCCAGGTAAGCCGCGATCCGGCCCAGCTGCTCGAACAGATCGCGCAGTTGAAGCGCGACGTCGCGCGGCTTGAGGATCAGGTGTGCGAGCTCGACCGGCTCGCCCACCTCGACACGCTGGTGCCGGTATTCAATCGCCGCGGAATGCTCCGCGAGCTCGAAATCATGATCGCGCGGCATGAGCGTCACGACGCCCCCGCCGCGGTACTGTTCGTCGATCTCGACGGGCTCAAGATGCTCAATGATTGCTTCGGTCATGGAGGCGGCGACGCTGCGCTGGTCCATGTCGCGCAGCAATTGCTGGTCGGGGTGCGCACCAGCGATTGCGTCGCGCGGGTCGGCGGAGACGAATTTTGCATCCTGCTCGACCATGCCGACGAAGCGAGCGCGATCGACACCGCCGAGCGGCTGGTCAACCTCGTCGCGGGCGGCGACTGCCTGTTCGACGGGCAGCCGATGCCGCTATCGGTGGCGATCGGAATGACGCTGATCGAGCGCGGCGACACGCCGACCGCGGTCCTCGCGCGCGCCGACCAGGCGATGTACCGGGTGAAAGCTGCCGCGTAGCCGCGCGCTAGCGGCGTTTAAACGGCAGCCGCCGCTTAGGCTCAACGTTCGCTGAGGTAATAGCGATCCTCGACCGACAGATCGTCCCGCAGCTCGTAGACGATCGGCTGGCCGGTCGGGATTTCGAGCCCGACGATATCGGCGTCGGATATGTTCGACAAATGCTTTTCGAGCGCGCGCAGCGAATTGCCGTGGGCGGAGATGATCACCCGTTTTCCGGCGCGAAGCTCGGGAACGATGTGCGCCTCATAATAAGGCAGCACGCGCGTGATCGTGTCCTTCAGGCTCTCGCTGTGCGGAATGTCGATCCCGGCATAGCGGCGGTCGTCGCGCACGCGGAAGGGGCTGTCGGCGTCGAGCGGCGGCGGCGGAACGTCGAACGATCGCCGCCACACTTGCACCTGTTCGGCGCCCACCTTGGCAATCGTCTCGGCCTTGTTGAGCCCGGTCAGCCCGCCATAATGGCGCTCGTTGAGGCGCCAATCCTTGGTCACCGGCAACCACAATCGCCCCATCGCTTCGAGCGTCAGGTTGAGCGTGCGGATCGCGCGGCTCTGGACCGAGGTGAAACAGCAATCGAAGTCGAACCCCCTGGCGGTCAGCATCGCCCCCGCGGCCCTGGCTTCGGTCACGCCCTGATCGGTCAGGTCGACGTCCCACC
>JALYQH010000209.1 GCA_030855945.1 Pseudomonadota bacterium
GACCTGAAACGTTTCGATTTCCGCCAAGGTCGGCGGCGTATCGCTGGCGATCTTGCCGTTATGGCGAAGCGCGAACGGGATCGGCTTGCCGCCGATATTGTAGATGATCCCCTGGCCGCCATTCTGCAGTGAGTTGTTGAACTTGAACTGGAACGTGACATCCTCGACCGCATCACCATTATTGTCGATCATGATCTCATATAGCGCGTCAGGATCCATGGTGTAATAGTTCGGACCGCCGCCCGGTTCCTGGTCCGGCTGGAAATTGGCGATCAGCGTGACGAAACCGGCGCGGCCAGACTCGTAGCTGCGGAAGGCGTATACGTCAGTGTTGTCGAGTTTTCGCAATTCGGTGATGTTTGGCGCTTCGCGATGGCTCGACGCGAACACGGGTGAAACGGAAGTGAGCAGTAAAGCTGCCACCGCGGTGAGTTTGACGCCAGACGAACGTTGCATCCCTGATCTCCTATTGAGAGTTTCCGAAGGGCCCGCGTCGAAATGAGGCGCGCCACCCGAAGTTGCTCCGGGACGCCGAGTCGGCGACCAAGATTGTGGACCACGTTAGTTGCGCGGCTATCAGGCGAATTAACTTTTGTTATATTTCGTAAAATTGCTGACGAATATTTCTGCGACCGCTTCCCGACAAGATTTCACCGATGCTCGGACGGCATCGCTTCAGAACTGCCACCACGGTTTCGCAGTCTCGGGATCAGGCTGTGCCGGTGTAGCTGGCGACTCGTTCAATGGCGAACCAGCCAGCAATTGCTTCCAGGCCCATTCGCCCGATCCGAACACGAGGAGGCGGGTGCGCTCCCCGACGGCGACCGGCATCAGCCGCGGTCCCGTGACGACCGGCTCGAGGCATTCCGGCGGAAGCACCGCCAGAGTCCGCTCGACCATCTGGCGCACCGGGCCAAGCGGATCTTCCGATCGAGCGGCCGCCGGGCTCCAGCCGGCATTCCAAATGACGATCGCGTCGGAGATCGAGCGGGTCTCGCGCGGCGCGGTGCTGACAGCGGTCATTGCCGCAGGGTCGATCAGCAGCGCATTGGCAATCGCGTCGAGCGGCGCGCAGGCGCTTCCGGCCGCGGCGGTGGTGGATTGGGACAATGGGTCGAACGCCACCGATGGCTCGGTCGGCGGAACGACTTCCTCGACCCGTTTGCTCGGCAGGCGTGGCGGTGGCGGTTGGGCAGGGGGCTCGGGTTCGTCGGTGTCGAGCGCGATCAGGCTGATCGCGCCGGGCGCGACCGGCGACGCCGCGGGCGTCGACCTCGCGGTGATGAGCAGCGCGAGCAGTAGCAGGTGGACGAGCACGACTCCCCCCAGAACGAGGAAACGCTGGCTTCTGGGAGGGGTTGACGGTCGAGCCATGGTGAACGCGGACGCTCCTTTCGCGCGGGCAAAAGCGGTAACGTCCGCACCGCTGGAAAGTCTCGCCGGTCGCACGACGACCAGCAGGTGCCGCGACCGGCCCGCAGTCTGCAATGCTGAATAGGGGTGGTGCCCAGGGGCGGAGTCGAACCACCGACACGACGATTTTCAGTCGTCTGCTCTACCACTGAGCTACCCGGGCGCACCGTCGGGACATGGCGTCCGTTCGAGCGAGGGGCGCTCTAGCGGGCGCCCCCGTCACTGTCCAGCCCGTCGAACTCGGCCCCGTCGGGATCGGCTGGGGGCCCGGGAATGCGGTAGCCCTCCCCAAGCCATTTGAGGAGGTCGCGGTCCTTGCACCCGCGCGAGCAGAACGGGCTGTGCGCGGGCGACGGCGGTTGGCCGCAATAGGGGCAGGGCTTAGGCTGGCTCGGCATAGGCGCCGACCATGCCAAGTGACGGGTCCTCGCGCAAGCCGACCGCGCCGCCGACCTGCCGCGACAATCGATCGAGCCAATCGGGGCGTGCGTCGAGTGCCGCAATCACCGCAGGATGAGCCGCGAGGCGGATGGCGCCGACCTCGCGCGCCGCGCGGCGGAGAAGCGCGCGGGCCTCGAATGATGCGCGGTCGGTGGCAAGTTCGAACAAGGAGGCGAAGCGGCGCGGGCGGACGATCTGGAGGAAACCGAAGCCGTTGACCGCGGTGCGCTCATATGGTTGCGCCAGGATCGCATCGACGGCCTCGGCGACCGCTTGCCGCGCTGCCTTGCCGCCGATCGTCGGGAGGTCGATTCCGATCGAGCCGCCGATGCCGTGGCGGCGGATCGCGGCAGCGGCGGCCCTGGCTCCGGCCATCGCCAGCATTTCGGGATCGAGCGTGCCGTCGACGTCGATCAGCGTCATTGCCGGGGTCGGGCAGACCCGCAGCTCGCCGCCGGGGAAAGCAATGATGCCGCTGCGCGCTTCGTCGAGCAGGTCGGACCAGCCGGCGCGCTCGAGTTCGTCGTCGGTTGGCGGAAAGGGAAGCAGGCGGCCTTCGATCGGGGGCATGGGACGCGGCGCTTCATCGGTCACTCGGGCGAGGGGGCGCTTCCACGGCTCGGCCCCCGCGAGCGCCTCGCGAGTCACTTCAACGCTCAGCGCCGCGCCTTCGGTGAGGCCCGGCGCGCCTTTGGGAAGGAGATATTCCTCGTCGTCGGCACGGGCGACGGCATTGCGGCCGATCGCGATCAACCGCGCCGTAAGCACGGTGCCAGCAGGAACCACACCCTCGCGTAGAATCCGCGCCTCAACGATCCGGCCGCCTTCAATGAGCGCGAACCGGGTCTCGCCGATGCCCCGCTCGACCAGCCACTCAGGCAAGGTCGTAGTCCGCGGATTTGAGCAGATGCCGCGTTTCGGCGAGCGGCAGGCCGACGACGTTCGAATAGCTGCCCGCGATGTGGCGGACATAGACTTCGCCATAGCCCTGCAGCGCGTAGCCGCCAGCCTTGCCGCGCCATTCGCCGTGGCTGGCGTAATAGTCGATTTCCTGGGGGCTCAGTCGCTTCATCGCGATCATCGTCTCGACGACGCGGCTGCGGACCTCGCCGCCCGGAAGTGCGAGCGCGACGCCGGTCAGGACGCGGTGGCGGCGGCCCGAGAGCAGCGCCATGCAGCGGCGTAGCGTCGCTTCGTCCTCGACCTTGGGGAGGATGCGGCGGCCGACCGCGACGACAGTGTCGGCGGCCAGCACGAGGTCGTCGGGATAACGCAGTGCGACGGCGGCGGCCTTCTCCACTGCAAGGCGCA
>JALYQH010000215.1 GCA_030855945.1 Pseudomonadota bacterium
ATCGAGGGGTTCGTCAAGACCGTGTTCGACGCCAAAACCGGCGAATTGCTCGGCGCGCATCTGATCGGCGCCGAAGTGACCGAGCTGATCCAGGGCTACACCGTCGGCAAGACCGCCGAACTGGTCGAAGCCGATTTCATGCACACCGTCTTTCCGCATCCGACGCTCAGCGAAATGATGCACGAGAGCGTCCTCGCCGCTTACGGAAAAGTGATACATATCTGACCTTCGGAGCGAAGCGCGAACTGGCGGGTTGAGGCCGCATGGCTGAGCTCGACAAGGACAAGATCGCGCGGGATTTCGCCGCTGCCGTGAACATGGCACCATCCGAGATTGAGCAATGGCTCAAAAGCCCAGAAAGCAAGAAGGTCGGTTACAAGGCGGACGGCAGCAGCGAAAGCGTCGGCCACGCCAGCGGCAAGCGCATCGTCCAGATCCTGCGGAAACGCAAAGCGGAGCTTGAAGAGGACGATTACGCCCACATGCGTAAGGTCGTCGGATATGTGAAACGTCACCGCGCCCAGCGACCCGAAAACATCGTCACCTCGCGCTGGCGCTACAGCCTGATGAACTGGGGCCACGACCCGCTCAAGGAGGAATGAAGTGAAGGGCTTTAACGACAATATCGAGGAGCGGACGCTCGCCAACAGCGACTTCCGCCGCGTCCTCTACACCGGCAAGCACCTCCAGCTGGTGCTGATGACGCTCCAGCCGGGCGACGAGATCGGCTCGGAAGTCCACGAGGATCGCGACCAATTCTTTCGCTTCGAGGAAGGCGGAGGCGTGGTCGACATCGACGGCAAGGAAAATACGGTCGCGGACGGCAGCGGCGTCATCGTCCCCGCCGGCGCGCGCCACAATGTTCGCAACACCGGCCCGGTGCCGCTCAAGCTCTACTCGATCTACGCGGCACCCGAACATCTCGACGGCATCGTCCAGGCGACCAAGGCCGAAGCCGACGAACGCTACCATGACGAGGAATGGGACGGCGCGACGACGGAGTGACGGAGCCGGGCGCGCTGCGGATTCGCTCGCGATCAAGCGCTCCTCGGATCGGCCGCCAATGTCTGCTGCTCGACTAAAGCCTGTTCATCTTGAGGCTAAGTGCTTGAATATATGTAGAGGATTGCCAGGCTCTCTAAGCGCTGGCTGGAAATTCATGCTACTGAGTTAGGAATGGTCTAATGCCGGGGAAGATTGCCGCAGTCTTATTTGGTCTCGCGGCCGCCTCGTTGAGCGGGAGTGCTTGCGCGATGGAGCCGATTGCAACCGGGACCGGGCCGTGCCGGGTGATCGGCGCTGCCAAGCTTCCAGCCGCCTCGGGCGGCGCGGATGCGTTGTGCTCGGCAATCGAGCATGCGGTGTCCACGGCCTCGCCGAGCGCTGGCTACAGCGTCGAGGTGCAGGTGCTGTCGCCTTCTTCGCTGGCGGCGACGATTCGCACCGGAGATGGGCGCGTCTTGCCCGTGCAAAAGATGGCGGTTAGCGATGCCAAGCTGACCAAGGGATCGATCGAGCGCTTCGCACGGGCGATCGCAATGGCGCTGGCGCAGGCTGGCGAACGATAATAACCGGCCGGAGCGATCTCCCGGGCAAGGAAATTTTCACTTTCACGCGCCACTGATGCGCGGGAGCAGTAGGTAGGGGTTGGGCATGGTTGATATTCCTGGCGGCAGCACGACGACGGTCAACGTCACGATCGGAAGCACGACCCTTGGCGTGCTCGAGATTCTCGGTGACCACGACTGGTATCGCATCCAGCTAACCGCCGGCCAGTCGATCAGCGTCGCGCTCAGCGGGGTCACGCTCGAGGATCCTTATCTTCGAATCCGCGATTCGGGCGGCAACGTCATTTACGAAAACGATGACATCAGCTCCGGCGCCAACCGCGATTCCTTGCTCGCCTTCACGGCCAGCTACACCGGGACCTATTACATCGATGTCGGCGCTTGGGACGAAAATTACATTGGCGATTATCAGGTCGTCGTCAGCAACTATACGCCGCCGCCGCCGGGCACGATCGATCAATTCGCGGCCCAGCTCGTATCGGGCTATTGGGGCGGCGATTCGCACCACTTCGACGTCACCCAGGGCGGCACCATCACGGTTAATCTCACCGGCCTGACCGCGGCCGGACAAACTCTCGCGCGTGACGCGCTCGGCCTCTGGTCCGACGTCATCGGCGTCACCTTCAGCGAAGTGGCGACCGGCGGGCAGATTACCTTCGACGACAATGAAGAGGGCGCCTTTTCCGGCGGCATCTGGTCCGGAGGAATCATTTCCTCGGCGAACGTCAACGTCTCTATCCAGTGGCTGAACGATTATGGAAGCGGCATCAACAGCTACGGCTTCCAGACCTATGTCCATGAAATCGGGCATGCTCTAGGCCTCGGGCACGCCGGCAACTATAACGAAACCGCTCGCTACCCGTTCGATTCGACCTATTCGAACGACGGCTGGCCGATGACCATCATGTCCTACTTCGACCAAAGCGAGAGCAGCTACTTCGCGAATCTGGGCTTCACCAGCGGCACCATCGTGTCGCCGATGGTCGCCGATATCGCCGCGATGGGCCAGCTTTACGGCCTGTCGACGACGACCCGCACCGGCGACACCACTTACGGTTTCAACGGGAATTCCGGGCGGACGATCTACGACGCCAGCCAATTGCCGTCGGTCTCCTACGCCGTCGTCGACAGCGGCGGCATCGATACGCTCGACTATTCGGGATTCTTCCAGAATCAGCGGATCAACCTCACTGCAGAAACTTACTCGAATGTCGGCGGCAGGGTCGGCAATGTCAGCATCGGTCGCGGCACCCTGATCGAAAATGCGGTCGGCGGCAGCGGCAGCGACGAAATAAACGGCAATGCGGCCAACAACCGGCTTAGCGGGGGCGGGGGTGTCGATACCC
>JALYQH010000226.1 GCA_030855945.1 Pseudomonadota bacterium
CGACGGCTGTTGGCGGTGAACAATATTCTATGCATGGCAGAATGGTCGTCGGCGGGTGCCGGCCCGCTGCCGGATTGCCCGACCGAGCACGGGCGCGATTTGAAGGGAGTTCGACGACTTTTTATGCAGATCATGGTTCGCGACAATAATGTCGATCAGGCGCTGCGCGCGCTCAAGAAGAAGCTGCAGCGCGAGGGCGTCTACCGCGAAATGAAGCTGCGTCGTCATTACGAAAAGCCGTCCGAGAAGCGTGCGCGCGAGCGCGCCGCCGCGATTCGCCGGGCGCGCAAGCTCGAGCGCAAGCGGATGGAGCGCGAGGGCACGGCGCGCTAGGCGCCGCTTCTTCGCCACCGTTCCTCCCGCCTGCGAGTCCAGCCCATGTCGATCACCCAGGTTCCGCTTCGTCCGATCGCGCGCGGGTCGATATTAAAGCTGTGGATTGCCATCGCCGCGCTGGTCGCGGGCGCCTTCCTGCTGGCTCAGCTCGGCACCGCCCCGCTGCGCGGAGAGACCACTCCCAGCGGACTGATGTTCCGGACGATCGAGCCGGGCGAAGGCGACCGCATCAAATTGGTCGACGGCGCACTGATCGAATATGAAGGGCGCCTGCCCGACGGCACGGTGTTCGATTCTACCGAGGGCCGCGGCCCGGCGCCGATCCTGCCGGCGCAGGTCATTCCAGGCTTCGGCGAAGCGCTGCAGATGATGCAGAAGGGCGGCCGCTATGCCATTCGCATCCCGCCGAGCCTCGCTTATGGCGACACCCCGCCCCCTGGCGGAGTCATTCCGGCCGGCAGTGACCTGCTATTCGACGTGCATGTCGTCCAGGTCGTCCCCAATGCCGCGCTGATGGCGCAGTCACCGGGCGGCGCTCCCCCGCCAGGGCCGCCGCCGGGTCAGTAAGCGCTAGCCCTCGACTGCATCGCCCGCAGCGCGGCGCTTCGACCATTCTTCCAGGCTGACCTTGATCGACGCCACGATCGGATCGGCGAGCAGCAATCCCATGAATCCGAATAGCGCCCCGAATAGCAACTGCGTCGCCAGCACGAGCGCCGGGGCGAGGTCGACCGTTCGGCGCGCGACGTAAGGGACGATCAGATAGCCATCGATCGTCTGCACCACGAAATAGGTCATCACCGCCCATAGCCCGGCATCGTTTCCGGCCGAAAAACCGACCGCGATCATCAGCACGCCCGACACGATCGCGCCGATATTGGGGACGAAGGCGAGCAGGCCGGTGAGCAGGCCGAGCAGCGCCGCCATCGGCACGCCGCCCCACAGCAGCATCAGCCAAGTGCCGACCCCCTCGACCACCATCCCGATGATCCGTCCGAACATCAGCCGGCGCAGCGTGAATCCGACCTTGTTCGACAGTTCGTAAAATCCGTCGCGATGCTCGGTCGGGAGCATCCACGCGACGCCGCGATCGTAAAGCTTGGGCTCGATCGCGATGAATATGCCGATGACCAGGATCATGATGATCGAGGTGAGCGCGCCAATCGCGCTGCTGACCGCAGTGGTCAGCTGGCCGACGCCGCCGAGCATTTGCTGGCCGATGCTCGCCAGGCTGCCTTCGGGCATGATCCCATATTGGCGAAGGAAGCCGAGCAAGCGGTCGCCTTGCGAGGTGACCACATCGCGCAGCCCTTCGGCCTGGGTGGCGAAGGTGGTGCCGGCGAAATAGAAGGTCCAGCCGATGAATCCGAATCCGGCGAGCGTGACGATCGCCAGGCGCCACGGCCGGCCGATCGGAAGCACCCGCCCGAGCAGCCGCGTGCCGCCGTCGAGGATTACCGCGAATACCATCCCGCCGACGATCAGCAGCAGCGGCTGGGCAAGCACGATCACCCCGACGACGAGCAGCGCCATGCCGATCCACACCGCCGCCCGCCGCACTTCGCGAAGGACGGTCGTGTCGTGAATGTCCGCTGGCCCTGGACGCGTGTCGTGTTGCGGGGGCGGCGCAGTCTCGGTCGCGTCGGTCATTGCCCTGCCTCCTTGGTCCCGCGAAGCGAGTCGCCGGCGCGGCCGCCGCGGAATGCGGTGAACCAGCTCGACGGGTCGGTCAGCTCGGTCGTGCCGTCGAGGCTGAAAGTGATGAATTCGGCGCGGCCGCCAATATTCTCCCACGGCACCGGGCCGCCGAGGCCATTGTCGGGAGAGCCGAGCGCGAAGCGGCTGTCGGCCGACCGGTCGCGATTGTCGCCCATCAGGAACAGATGGCCCGCGGGAACGCGCACCGGTCCGAAATCGTCGCCGGGCGAGTCGGTTCCGAGGTCGATCGTGTCGTAGCTCACGCCATTTGGCAGCGTCTCGCGCACTACCGGCAGGCGGCAATAAGCGGTGCCATCGGCGACCATGGCCTGATAGCCGGCGAATTCCATTCCGCACGGTGCATTGGCGTCGACCGGGACCATCGCCGGCGGACGGACCTCGGCGCTCACCCGCTGCCCGTTGAGCAGCAGCCGTCCGCCGCGGACTTCGATGGTGTCTCCGGGAAGGCCGATGACGCGCTTGATATAATCCTCATTCTGCCCCGGTGGAGTGACGATGACGATGTCGCCGCGCTCGGGCAGCTCGCCCCACAGCCGCCCCTCCATGAAGGGGAGGGTAATCCCCCACGCCTCGGGCTGGCCTAAGACCAGGTTACGAAAGATCGCCGCCGGATTGGGAATGGTCGGGGACACGAACGACCAGCCATAAGCATATTTGCTGACCACCAGCCGGTCGCCCTTGAGCAGGACCGGCATCATCGATTCCGACGGGATGTAGAATGGCTTGGCGATGAAACTGTGAAAGCCGAGCACCGCGGCGATGACCAGCGACAGCCCCTTGACCTCGCGCCACAGCGCCGATCCGTGGCTCGGCTTCGCGATAGCTTGCGTATCGCCGTTCGCGGCGGCGGGCGCCGGGGCGACATTCATAGGCTCGCTCAATCAGGGCTCCATCTTGCGTAGCGACAGGATCACGAAAGCCTGCGCCCAGGGGTGGTCGTCGGTCATCGTCAGATGAACCTCGATTGCGTGGCCCGGCGGCGCCAGCGCGTCAAGCCGCGCCCGCGCCCCGCCGGTGAGGTGCAGCGTCGGCGCGCCCGACGGCGCATTGACCACGCCGATATCGCGCATGAACACACCGCGTTTGAACCCGGTCCCGACCGCCTTGGAAAAGGCCTCCTTGGCGGCGAAGCGCTTGGCCAGCGTGCCCGCGGCAGTCAACGGCCGGCGCGCAGCCTTGGCCCGCTCGACCTCGGTGAACACGCGATTGAGGAAGCGCTCGCCGAAGCGGTCGATCGATTTCTGGATGCGCTCGATATTGCACAGGTCGGAACCGATTCCGACGATCATGACCGTGATCCTTCGAGACGGGCCTTCGATGCGCTTCGCTTACTCAGTCCCTCCTCAGGATGAGTGGAACTGGAAAAACCGCTCATCCTGAGGAGCGATTGAGTAGCCGCGCAACGGCGTATCGAAAGCGCGTCTCGAAGGATCACCGCGCCGAATCCATCATTGTCCGCATGCGAGCCACGCTCGCTTCAAGCCCGGTGAAGATCGCCTCACCCACCAGGAAATGGCCGATGTTGAGCTCCGCCAGCTGCGGGATCGCCGCGATGGGTGCGACATTGTCGAAGGTCAGGCCGTGACCGGCATGCGGCTCGACGCCGTTCTTGGCGGCGAGCGCGGCGGCGTCGGTCAGGCGCTTCAACTCGGTCACGCATTCCTCGCCGCCAGCATGGGCGAAGCGCCCGGTGTGGAATTCGACCACCGGGGCGCCGAGGCGCAAGGCGGCTTCGACCTGCCGCTCGCTCGGCTCGATGAACAGGCTCACCCGAATTCCCGCATCGGCCAGCCGCACCACGAACGGCTGCAGCAGCTCGAACTGCCCGGCGGCCTCGAGCCCGCCCTCGGTGGTCCGCTCCTCGCGCTTCTCCGGCACGATGCACGCGGCGTGGGGACGATGGGCGAGTGCGATGCCGAGCATCTCCTCGGTCGCCGCCATCTCCAAATTGAGCGGGAGGTCGGTCTCGGCCATCAGCCGGGCGATGTCGTCGTCGGTAATGTGGCGCCGGTCCTCGCGCAGATGGGCGGTGATCCCATCGGCGCCCGCCGCCGCCGCCGCATGGGCCGCGCGCACCGGACTTGGATGCTCGCCGCCCCGCGCATTCCTGATCGTCGCGACATGGTCGATGTTGACCCCGAGGCGGAGGTGACGGCTCAAGCGACCGCGCGGCTTCCGGGCTTGCTCGCCGGGATCGCGGCCAATTCGCGCGGCAAATCGTCGGCCGAATAAGTCGGGACGTCGATCCGGATCAGCGGAGTGAACGGCACGCCGAGGTCGACGCTTCCGCCCGACCGGTCGACGAGGCTGGCCGCCGCGACCACCTTCCCGCCCGCTTCCTCGATCGCCGCGATGGCCTCCTTCGACGACAGGCCGGTGGTGACGACATCCTCGATCATCAGCACCGTTTCGCCTGGCGCCAGCGCGAAGCCGCGACGCAGGCCGAACGTGCCTTCGGGCCGCTCGACGAACATCGCCCTTCTGCCGAGCGCCCGCCCCATTTCATGGCCGATGATCACCCCGCCCATCGCCGGCGACACGACCACGTCGATCGTCTCGCGGAGCTCTGCCGGAAGCTTGGCGGCCAGCACGCGCGCCAGCCGCTCGGCGCGCTTGCCGTCCATCAGCACGCGCGCGCATTGCAGGTAACGCGGGCTACGCAGCCCCGAGGACAGGATGAAATGGCCTTCGAGCAGCGCGCCCGCAGCGCGGAACTCCGCCAAAATCTCCTCGTCGGTCATGGCCCGTCTCCCACCGTTCGCCGGCCGGAATAGGCGTCGCCGGGGCGCCTCGCAACCGCCGCGAAAAAGGCCGCGACGCGGCGCTTGAGGGAGTGGAGTGTCCCGCCTATAAGGCCGCCACTTTCGCAGGGACGCCATCGGTGGCGGACCATGCCAAGCCGATAAGGGTCGTGTGTGACGAACAAATTTTTGGGATGGGCGATGGCCCTGGCAGCAGCCGGATTGACGCCCGCCGCGGCGATCGCCCAGACGCCGACCGAGGCCGCTCCGCAAGCTGCCGTTACGCCTGAGACCGCGACTCCGGCGGCCACCGCGCCAGCCGCCGACGCACCCGCCGCATCCACGCCCGCTCCCCCGCCGTCGATCGCCTTTGCCGAGCCGACTCCGGGCATCGGCGCCCCCGATGGCCGCAAGGGCATTCAGGAGCAGGTCACCGAAATCGGCCGCGACGCCGCCGCCTTCCACAACGGCCCGCTGCTGATCATGTGCGCCGCGATCAGCCTCTTCGTGCTGCTGCTGCTCGGCTACACCATGATCCGCTACCGCCGCGGCGCCAATCCGGTGCCGTCGCGGACCAGCCATAATACGCTCATCGAAGTGCTGTGGACGGTGGTCCCGGTGCTGATCCTGGTCGCCATCGCGATTCCCTCGATTCGCCTGATCCGCGCCCAGTACAGCCCGCCGCCGGCCGACCTGACGATCAAGGTGATCGGCAACCAATGGTCGTGGACCTATCAATATCCCGACAATGGCGGGTTCGAAATCCTGTCCAATATGCTCAAGGAAAAGAGCGAGGTGGCCGCAGGCGCGCGCTTCCGCACCGACGCCGACGGCCCGCCGTTGCTTGCGGTCGACGAGCGGATGGTGATTCCGGTGGGCAAGGTGGTCAAGTTCATCGTCACCTCGGCCGACGTGATCCATTCGTTCGCGGTCCCGGCTTTCTGGACCAAGATGGACGCCAACCCCGGCCGGCTCAACGAGACCTGGGTCAAGGTCGATCGCCCCGGAGTCTATTTCGGCCAGTGCAGCGAGCTGTGCGGCGCGCGCCACGGCTACATGCCGATCGCGGTCGAGGTGGTCGACGAGGCGACTTTCAACGCCTGGGTCGCATCGAAGGGCGGCACCCCCAAGGGTGCGGTGGCGAGCAGCGAGGCGATCCCTGCCCCGACCGCCGGTTCGGGCGAACCCGTCGCAGCCGATCCGGCGGCGGTCGAGCAGCCAGCGCTGAACCAGGCCGCAGTGGCCCAGAATTGATTAGCGGAAGACAGACAAGATCATGAGCACCATCCCCGCCGACGCGCTTCCGCTCCACAGCCATGAGGCGCATGACGCGCACCATGACGCCGACCACAAGCCGGCCTTTTTCACCCGCTGGTTCCTGTCGACCAATCACAAGGACATCGGCACCCTCTACCTGATCTTCGCGATCGTCGCCGGGATCATCGGCGGGGCGATTTCCGGCATCATGCGCGCCGAGCTGGCCGAGCCGGGCATCCAGGTGTTGACGCAAGGGTGGCCCCTCGGTGCCGGAAGCGCCAATTTCGACGAGGCGCTGCATCACTGGAACGTGCTGATCACCGCCCACGGGCTGATCATGGTGTTCTTCATGGTCATGCCGGCGATGATCGGCGGCTTCGGCAACTGGTTCGTGCCGCTGATGATCGGCGCGCCCGACATGGCCTTTCCGCGGATGAACAATATCAGCTTCTGGCTGCTCGTTCCCGCTTTCCTGTTGCTGCTCGGCTCGGCTTTCGTAAGCGGGGGCACAGGCCTCGGCGCGGGCACTGGCTGGACCGTCTATGCTCCCCTTTCGACCAGCGGCAGCCAGGGCCCCGCGGTGGACATGGCGATCTTCTCGCTCCATCTCGCCGGCGCCAGCTCGATCCTGGGCGCGATCAACTTCATCACCACCATCTTCAACATGCGCGCGCCGGGGATGACCCTCCACAAGATGCCGCTGTTCGTATGGTCGATCCTGGTCACCGTCTTCCTGCTATTGCTCGCGCTTCCGGTGCTCGCCGGTGCGATCACCATGCTGCTCACCGACCGCAACTTCGGCACGACCTTCTTCGACGCGGCCGGCGGCGGCGACCCGGTGCTCTACCAGCACCTCTTCTGGTTCTTCGGCCACCCCGAAGTCTACATCATGATCCTGCCCGCGTTCGGAATGGTCAGCCAGATCATCGCCACCTTCAGCCGCAAGCCGGTGTTCGGCTATCTCGGCATGGCGTATGCCATGGTTGCGATCGGCGTGGTCGGCTTCGTCGTCTGGGCGCACCACATGTTCACCATCGGCATGGACGTGAACACCAAAATGTATTTCACCGCCGCGACGATGATCATCGCGGTGCCGACCGGCGTCAAGATCTTCAGCTGGATCGCGACGATGTGGGGCGGCTCGATCAGCTTCGAGACGCCAATGCTGTGGGCGATCGGCTTCATCTTCCTGTTCACCGTCGGCGGCGTCACCGGCGTCGTCCTCGCCAACGGCGGGGTCGATAATTACATGCACGACACCTACTACGTCGTCGCCCATTTCCATTATGTGCTCAGCCTGGGCGCGGTGTTCGGAATCTTCGCCGGCTTCTATTACTGGTTCGGCAAGATGTCGGGCCGGATGTACAATGAGTTTCTCGGCAAGGTGCATTTCTTCGTCATGTTCATCGGCGTGAACCTGATCTTCTTCCCGCAGCATTTCCTCGGTCTCGACGGCATGCCGCGCCGCATCCCCGATTATTCGCCGGCCCTTGGCTTCTGGAACCAGATTTCAACGATCGGCTATATGGTCATGGCGGCGAGCATGGTGGTATTCTTCGTCAACATCATCTGGTCGATGATCGCCGGCCCGAAAGCGCCCGACAATTATTGGGGCGAAGGCGCGACGACGCTCGAATGGACGCTGAGCAGTCCGCCGCCCTTCCACCAGTTCGAGACGCTTCCGAAAATCGATTAGCCTGCGGGCTTAATCGATCCGGGAAGGCCCAAGTCTAGTCGTGCGATACCGAGCGAAGGCCTGCGATCGCCGAGTGGCTTTGGCCTTTGTCATGGAAACGCCGGAACCGGCCAACGGGCCCCCAGCCTGTTCCATCAATTCAGAAGACCTTGACCGCTCCGCACCGAAAAAATGTCCGCTCGCGTCATTGGTGACTCAGGCGTTGGCGGGCGGTTCCCACAACTCGACGGGGTTGCCCTCCGGGTCGTGGATGCGCGCAAAGCTGCCGGCCCCTATTTCGTCCCACTCCGCTTTAGTGATTACCTCTATCCCGGAGCGTTTCAGCTGCACTGTAAACCCTTCCAAGTCTTGCACGCGCAAGTTGATCATCGCCTGCTTCTCCACGGGAAAATAGTCGCTCACTTCTAGAAAGGGCGAGAACACCATCGGACCGCCTTCGTGAAACCAGCAATAGGGATTAGTCTCGCCCCGCTCGTCGGTGCCGCAGCCCGCTCCGACGCCAAGATGGTCTCGATACCAAGCCGTCAGCGCCTCCGGATTCCTCGCCCGGAAGAAATAACCTCCCACTCCGACAACCGGCATAATATTTATCCTCTAAGCGCGACCTGAATGAGTATGTTGACGTTCGTTCTCCGTCAGCCGCCTGGCAGGAGTCGCCCTACGAATTGCCCAGCGACCCGATTAGGCTCGAGCGCGAACGCGCCGGCCACGATCAGCCCCACGTAAAGACTAGTCATGATCTGTTGATGAGCACGTATATCGCGAGCGCGCGCCCTCCATATCGCCATCGGTACGGCGATGAGGGTGCCAATCGAGAAGAGATGGATGCCGCTGAAGGCGCCGCTTTCGCTACGTATCCAGAAGCTTGTAATGGCAGTTGTCACCATCATGCCCATCCAAATGAAGCCGAGCCGCCGGTGCGTCGCACTACCTTTCCGGCGGGTGAGGATGACGGGTCCTAGCACCAAGGCCGGGAGAACCGTGCCGAGGTGGATCGCGATGGCCCACGAAGGGGACTGGTATTTCCCGCCCGCGGCGGGTACCGGGCCCTCAATCTGCATGAAGATCAGCGTCGCCAGGGTGGTCACTGCAGCGACCACCGCAACCGACCGCATTCCCCTACCCCATGGAAGCTTGATTGGTCGACCTAAAGCCACGTCATTCTCCGCTTGCTCCCTTGCGCTGGTATTCTAAGCTAGAATAGCTGTCAATGCATCTGGACGTTTGGCGCGCGCTGCGGGAGAGATGCTCGATGCAACAACCGAAGATGATCGTGCTTGCGCTGATTGGCACGGGTCTGCGCTATGGCTTTGAGATGGAAGACTTCGCGCGGCGCACTAACATGCGCCAGTGGGCGAAGATTGGCATGTCTACGATCTACAAGGCCCTGAAGGACCTTGAACGCGAAGGCTCGATCACCGCGCAGAATGAGGAAAGCGACAAGGGCCCGGCACGAAAGTCCTATGCAATTACGGAGGGCGGTCGCGCGCGGATGATAGGACTGATCCAGGGAGCGCTTGCTTCCGATATGTCGGTCTATTCAGAACGCATCGTCGGTTTGGTCTTCGCTCCGCTGATGGACCCGAAGGATGCGACGCGAGCCATTTCTACGGCTGTAGCGGCGCTCGAACGAAACGATGCCATTCTCGCCGAAAGCGCAACCGCAGCAGGCATGGATTCGATCGGCTTGGCCGTCGTCGACTATTACCGCGCTGTCTACGCCGCGGAACGAGCGGCGATGCGCACGGTGCTCCGGGCCATGGAGTCGAGACGCCTGTCGAAGTGACACGATCCTTCCCGGTCACGAGCCCGAGCGGGTGACGCAGATATCTTTGGAATCCAGTGCTTTGTAGTCTGTGTTCGCCCAACGCAGAGGTCGTCGGCCTACTGCACCGCCAAGCGTCTCATTCAACGTATCTTCGCGGTTTTGAAGACGGGGGAGTCGCGGCGGCACAAAAATCAGGGCAAGCGCGCCGCCTTCGATATTTTCACCGCCGGCTCGAGCATCTGGCCCTTCATCGATCCTGCGCCCTTGGTTGGTGAGAGTGGCGCGGCGAAGATGCGTTTTACGACGTCCATGCCCTCCACGACGTGCCCGAATACGGCGAAGCCGGGGTCGCTCACGGTGGCGTCGAAGGCGGGCATGTCGGTGGTCAGGATGAAGAAATCGGACTGCGCGGTGCCCGGCCCGCCCGCCGCCATCGAGACCGCTCCGGCGATGTGCTTCAGTCCGGTCTGCGAAGTCGGCTCATGCGCGATCGGCTTGGCCAGTTTGCGCGAATCGCTGGTGATTCCGCCCTGGATCAGGCCGCCTTTTCCATAGGGCATGGCGCGATAGAAGGTTTCGCCGTTGAATTTCCCCTGGTCGACATAGTCGAGGAAGTTGCGCGTGGTGACCGGCGCCCGCCCGCGATCGAGAGCCAGGACGATCGGCCCTTCCGACGTGTCGATTCGGACGCGGACGAGATCGTCCTTGGGAGCGACGGCGACTGCCGCCGTCACGGGTTGGGAAAGGCCGGGAGCGGCGATGAACAACGCCGCGAGCGCGGCAAGGATGATTCGCTTGGTCATTCGACGTTCTAGCGTGATCGAACTGAACAAGGGATGGGCTTTTCCCATCGCGCCCAACCGCTTATAGGCCCGGCCGTGACCAGCCTTCCCATCGCCCAGGACCCCCCCGTCACCGCCTCCGCCAGCGACCTGTTCGCGCTGACCAAGCCGCGCGTGATGAGCTTGGTGGTGTTCACCGGTCTGTGCGGACTGCTCGCCGCGCCGGTGACGGTCCACCCGGTGCTCGGCTTCGCCGCAGTGTTGTGCATTGCCCTGGGTGCGGGCGCGGCCGGGCGCTCAACCAATGGTATGAGGCCGACCTCGACGCCAAGATGAAGCGCACTGCGCAGCGCCCGCTTCCTGCCGGTCGCATGGACCGCCAGACCGCCCTCCACTTCGGAGTCGGGCTCAGCGTCTTTTCGGTGATCCTGATGGACCTCGCCGCAAACCATCTCACTGCCGCGATCCTCGCCGTCTCGATCCTGTTCTACGTGCTGGTCTACACCGTCTGGCTCAAGCGCCGCACCGCGCAAAACATCGTCATCGGCGGCGCCGCCGGGGCCTTTCCGCCGCTGATCGGATG
>JALYQH010000235.1 GCA_030855945.1 Pseudomonadota bacterium
ACGTCCTTGTTGCCGAGCGCCTGCGCGATGGCCTCGGCGGCGATGACGCCCTCGTGACTCGCCTTGTGCGCCAGCCACGGCGGAGCGGTGATGTCGCCGATCGCCCACAGGCCGGGGACGTTGGTGCGGCACATCGGGTCGGTTTTGAGGAAACCGCGGTCGGTCGCGACGCCGAGCTTCTCGAGCCCGATATTCTCGGTGTTGGGGACAATGCCGACGGCGACGACGGCGTGGCTGAAGCGTTTTTCTTCGGTCTTGCCGTCGGCGGTCTTGATGCGCGCAGCGACCCCCTTGGCGTCGGCCTTGAGGCTTTCGACCCCGGCGCCGGTGAGCAGGGTCATCCCCTGCTTGGTCAGCGATTTGGCGAGTGCGTCACTGACGTCCTTGTCCTCGACCGGGACGATGCGGTCCAGCATTTCGACGACGGTCACCTTGGCGCCAAGGTCGTTGTAGAAACTGGCGAACTCAATCCCGATCGCGCCCGATCCGATGATGAGCAGCTCGGTCGGCATCTCCTTCGGCACCATCGCATGGCGATAGGTCCAGATGCGCTCTCCGTCGGCCTTGGCGAACGGCAATTCGCGGGCGCGGGCGCCGGTGGCGACGATGATGTGCTTGGCGGTGAGTTCGGTGGTTTTTCCGTCCTTGGTCACGGTCAGCTTGCCGGGAGCAGTGAGCGCCCCATCACCCATGTGGACGGTAATCTTGTTCTTCTTCATCAACCCGGTGACGCCCTGGTTGAGCTGCTTCGCCACCGCCCGGCTGCGGGCGACCACCTTGGCGAGATCGAACCCCGGCGCCCCGGCGCTGAGACCATAAGCGTCGGCATGTTTCATATGATGAAACACCTCGGCCGAGCGCAACAACGCCTTGGTCGGGATGCATCCCCAGTTGAGGCAGATGCCGCCAAGATTCTCGCGCTCGACGATCGCCGTCCTGAGCCCGAGCTGCGAAGCGCGGATTGCAGCGACGTATCCGCCGGGACCGGAGCCGAGGATGATGAGGTCGTAGGTGTTGGATTGTTCAGCCATGGTCGCTCCAATTTTCCCCTCTCCCCTTAGCGGGAGAGGGCGACTCGCGCGAAGCGCGAGCGGGGAGAGGGGACTGAAGCGCGTCGAATATACGCGTCAGCACGCCCTCTTCATTGTCGAAAATATCGTTGTTCCAGAAGCGTAGAATTCGAAAGCCCTGCCCGGTTAGATAGGCATCGCGCCGCCCATCGCTCGCACATTCCGAATGCTGTCCGCCGTCTGCCTCAATAATCAGACGCGATCCGATGCAGGCGAAGACGGCAATATAATGGTCGATCGGCAACTGCCGTTTGAACTTGAAGCCGGCAAATCGCTTGGCTCGCAAGATTTGCCATAAACGACTCTCCGCGTCGGTCTGGCTACTCCGCATGGACTTGGCTCGTTCGCGAAGGAGTTTCTTCCGCCCCCTCTCCCTGCCGTCGCTGCGCGCCGGCTGTCCCTCTCCCGCAGAGGGGAGAGGGACTGAATCTACCCCTCTCCCCTCTGCGGGAGAGGGCGACTCGCCGGAGGCGAGCGGGGAGAGGGGATCAGCCACCAATCACCCGCGGCTGATCGTCATCGCCCAGCGCCACAAACGTGAACTCTCCCGCCGCGACATCATACTCGCGCTCCCCGTCGCGCTCGCGCGCCACAGCGGCCACCGCGATCGCCATCGAGCTTCGGCCCTGCCGCACCAGTTCGGCGAACACCGAAATCTCGTCGCCGACCTTGGGCGCGCCGGTGAATTTGAGCGCGTCGGCCGCGACCACCACCGCTTTGCCTTGGCTGTGTCGCGAAGCGAGGCTGCCCGCGGCGAGCGCCATCTGGCTCATCAGCCACCCACCGAACACCCCGCCATAGGGGTTGGTGTCGGCCGGCATGGCGGTGACGCGGATAAGGGGGATTCGGTCGATCAAACCAAGAGCCTTGATTCCGGATTGATTTGGAGAGGATCGACGCCGGTCTCGTAGGCGAGGGCCGTACAAAATCTCAGGAACGCATCAGGTTGCTCAGGCGCCCTTGGTATGATCCGGCAAAGACTTAGCCACACGTCTCCGACTGTCACCCACTTCGCGGCATCTTCAACGGGAACGTCAACACCGAAACGCGCAAAGGCATTCTCGATCGCGATCACTTCGTCGCCATCGCCGCCCAATCCGACCGACGCTAACATCACCTTAAGTCACCAGCCCCAAGGGCGACTCCACCAGCGCCTTGAACGCCTTCATCAGCCGTGCCCCGTCGGCGCCGTCAATGGCGCGGTGGTCGAAGCTGCCGGTGGCGCTCATCACGGTGGCGATCTGGAGGCTGTCGTCGATGACGTAGGGCCGCTTCTCGCCGACGCCGATGGCCAGGATCATGCCTTGGGGCGGGTTGATGACGGCGTCGAACTGCTGGATGCCGTACATCCCCATGTTCGACAGGCTGGCGGTGCCGCCCTGATATTCGTTCGGCTGGAGTTTGCCTTCTTTCGCGCGGCCCGCGAGGTCGGCCATTTCCTTGCTGATCGCCGACATCGACTTCGATCCGGCGTCGGCGACGATCGGGGTGATGAGGCCGCCGGGGATGCTGACCGCAACCGAAATGTCGGCGCGCGAATATTTGATCAGCGTGTCGCCGGCGAAGCTGACGTTGCATTCGGGGACTTCGATCAGGCTCAACGCGAGCGCCTTGATCAGCATGTCGTTGACGCTGAGCTTGATTGCGCGCGCAGCAAGGC
>JALYQH010000250.1 GCA_030855945.1 Pseudomonadota bacterium
TCATGTTGCTGCATCAGCAGCGATTCCTCGAGCAGTTCGCGCACCAGCAGGCGGTTCGCGAGCCCGGTCAGGGGGTCGCGCCGGGCCGCGCGCACCGCATCGTCGCCCGACAGACGCAGATCGGTAATGTCCGATCCGACCCCGCGGCAGCCGAGGATGACCCCATCGGCATCGCAGATCGGCTTGCCCGACAGCGACCACCAGCGACCGGTCAGCAGCGCCGGAATCGCGACGTCGCGAAATGCGGTGCCTTCCTCGAAATGGCTGAACAGTCCGCGCATCCCGGTTGAAAATTGGCTTGCCCGGTGGCCCGGATCAAGCAGCTCGCGGACCGGCATTCCGATCAGTTCCTCGACTCGCCGGCCGATCGCGGCGGCCAGCTCGTGCGAGATGTTGACGATCAAAAGGTCGCTGTCGAGCTCCCACAATCCGCCGGAACCCGAAGCCTCGAACTCGCGCAGCAACTGGATGATCTGTCCGCGCTCCTCGAGTTCGAAGCGGGCGCGGATATGGTCGATGAACTGACGCGCATTCGAAACCACCGCCCACAGCAGCATCGCGGCATAGACGAATGCGAGGAGCAGCAGCGTCATCATTCCGAGCTGAGCCGTAATCGCGCTGACCGTGGCCAGCATGATCGACACGTAGATCATCGCCGCCGGCGGCACCGACACCATCGGCAGCATGCCCGCGCTCATCAGCGCCGCCACCAGCACGCACAGGAACAATCTTTGGTCGGGACCCGCGTGGTCGAACCAGAACAGTGCCGGGACCAGCCACAGCGCGGCCAGCGCCCCGACGATCATGCAGATGGTGACCATGCTCGCCGGATGGGCGAGCGCATATTCGCGGTCATGGCGAAGGCGCATCGCGCGGACGAAGCGGACGAAGCATAGCGCCACGGCGGCGCCGAGCCACAGTCCGAGCCACAGGCTGTCGATCGTGTCGCGGAAGATGGCGACGAGCACCGAGGCGACGATCAGCTGGGTAACGATGGTGACCGGGACGAGGCGGACGAAGGCGTCGAGCTGCGCCTTGCGCACCGCCTGATCGCGCGGGTTGCGCGGCGCGCGAAGCGACAGCGCTTCGCCGATGCTCGCGGTGCGGCGCAGCCGGCCCGGCAAGCGGACGGCATCGCGGTGGCTCTCGATCTTCACCGCTTACCGACCCTCAACAATTGCTCCCCGCGCTTCCCCCCCCGCTTATTCAGGCGAAGGGGAAAGAAATGATGAACGTTCCCGTCGCCTTCGCCTAGCGATTTATCGCTCGGCCGTTGACCAGGTCGTCATAATCCCGGGCCAGTTGCCGCGACAGCTCGCCGACCTCGAAATTCCACGGTCCTGCGGACTGTACCGAAGTCACTTCGGCGGCGCTGCCGGTGAGGAAGAATTGCTCGAAGCTTTCAAGCTCCTCGGGCCAGATCGCGCGCTCGATCACATCGACCCCCCGGCGCTGCGCCAGGTCGATCACCGTCCGCCGCGTAATCCCGTCGAGGAAGCAGTCGGGTGTCGGCGTGTAGATCTTGCCCTCGCGAACGAAGAAGGCGTTCGCGCCGGTCGCTTCGGCCACCTGGCCGCGATAATCAAACATCAGTGCATCGTTATAGCCGCGTGCGTCGGCATGCTGCTTGGACAGCGTTGCGATCATGTAGAGGCCCGCCGCCTTGCTATGCACGGGGGCCGTGTGCGGGGACGGCCGGCGCCAAGGCGCGATGTCGAGCCTGATCCCCTTGGCTGCGATCTCCGGCGCGTAATATTTGCCCCAGTCCCACGCGGCGATTGCCATATGCGGGCTGGTGCCCTTGGGCGACACGCCCATCTGCTCCGACCCGCGCCACGCCACCGGCCGCATATAGGCATCGGTCAGTCCATTGGCGGCCAGCACCTCGTTGCAGGCGGCGTCGATCTGCTCGACCGACCAGGGCAGCTCGAAGCCGAGCAGCTCGGCCGACTTGCGCAGCCGCGCGCTATGCTCGCTCAGTTTGAAGATCACGCCATTATAGGCGCGCTGCCCTTCGAACACCGACGAGGCGTAATGCATCGCATGGGTCAGGATATGGACATTGGCCGAGCGCCATTCGACGAGCTTGCCGTCGATCCAGATCCACCCGTCGCGGTCGTCGAAGCTGCGCGTATCGGCCATATCGCCCCCGTTAAATTTTCGAGGTTTCGCGTAGGGCAGCACCGGGGTCGAATCAACCGCGTGCGGCTGCCTCTTCCGCCAACTCCCGGCCGCGAACGATCGCCGCGGCGAGCATTGCGTCGACGAGCCGCTGGAGGCCTTCGGCCGCGTCGAGCACGGCGAGGCCCTGCTCGGTAGTGCCATTGGGGCTGGCGACGCGGCGGGCGATATCGGCCATCGCCTCGCCAGTTCCGGCCATCGCCGCCGTCCCGACGAGGGTCTGGAC
>JALYQH010000266.1 GCA_030855945.1 Pseudomonadota bacterium
GCTTCAGCCGAGGCCCCAGCCGTCTCAATTCTGACCGTGCGGCGGCGACGTCCCCACCATAAAGCCTGGTCTCGAGCGCGTGGAATTGCGCGCCATGATTGAGGTGGACACGGTGCGCGACCTCATGCGCGACGACAAACCGCCGCACTTCGGGCGGAGCAAGAATCAGCCGCCAGCTATAGCGGATGGCGCCCGTGGCTGAGCAGCTGCCCCACCGCGAACCGGGATCGCCGACGCTGACCGGTCCATCGGCGATCCCCGCGCCGGAGCTGATCGCGAGGGTTTCGGCGCTTAGCCGCACCCGGGCATGGTCTCGAAGCCAGCGATCGATACGCGCCGCGAAGCGGTCAATGGGGCCGCCGCAACGCAACACGCCATCGGCGAGTCTCGGCGAGCGCGGTGCGTCCGCGTTCCACTCGAGCAGGAGCGAGCCGCCGTCGAACGGAATCGAGGCGCCGGGAGCGAACGGCTCCGGCGCGCTGATCGATGCCAGCTGAGCCTCCACCCAGGGCGCCTGGCCGCGCGCCCAATCGAGCGCATAGCGGCGGCTGACGCGGCGGGGCACCGTCAGACGCAAGATCTGGCGGGCCTCATCGAGCCGAAGCAGCAGTCGCCGGGCGCGCGGATGGGGCCTGATCTCGACCGGCCACGGCAGTCCGTCGAGCGCCAGCGGTTTAGAGGTCGCGGTCGACAAGGTGAAATTCGAGCTCGCCCGCGTCTACTTCCGACACCGTCCAGCCGCGAGTCGACTGACCGGCCTCGTGGACGGTCTCGCGGCTCCCCGAGACGAGGTAGTGCCACTCCGGCAGCGGCTTGCCTTCACCGCGCAACCGGTAGGCGCAGGTCGACGGCAGCCATTCGAGCGCGTCGAGCTTCACCCGGTCCAGCTTGACGCAATCGGCGACGTGACGCTTGCGATTGGAATAATCGGTGCACTGGCCCTGGCGGCGATCGAGGAGCTTGCAGGCGACGTTGGTCGGGTAGAGCTGCCCGCTGTCCTCATCCTCGAGCTTGTGCAGGCAGCAGCGGCCGCAGCCGTCGCACAGCGCTTCCCACTCGCCCCGGTCGAGGCTCGCCAAGGGCTTTTCCCAAAAGGCTTTTGCTTCATTCATCGAGGCGCTAGCATTGGGCGGCTAGGCTGGCGCACGCAAGCAATATGGGGTGGATTGAATGAAGCGGTGGACGATGCTGATGTTGGCGGCCGCGCTGACCGGGGCCGCGGCGGGAGCCGGAGCGCAGACCGCCGGGTCCGAATCCGAAGCGTTTCTCAAGGCGGTTCGCGAGGCCGACGGTGACAAGGTCATCGCGCTGGAATCGAAGCTGGGACCCTCGGTGATCAACTATCGCGGGCATGACGGGGAGACGCCCTTGACCGCGGCAATGGCCAACCGTTCGATCGCCTTCGTCCGTTTCCTGTTGAGCAAAGGCGCCGATCCCAACATCGCCGACAAGCGCGGCGAGACCGCGCTGATCACCGCCGCCCGCAGCGGTTACGTCGAAGGCATCGACCTCATGCTGGACTCGAAGGCCGACGTCGATGTCCCCAACCGACAGGGCGAAACGGCGCTGATCGTCGCCGTCCAGGGCCGTTTCGGCCCGGCTGTGAAGCGACTGCTTCAGGGCGAGGCAAACGCCGACAAGCGGGATTTCGCCGCCGGCTACAGCGCTCGCGAATATGCCAAGCGCGATACCCGCAATCCCGAGCTGTTGCGTCTGATCGAGTCCGTCAAAGCCGGTGCCAAAACGGCCGTCGGTCCTTCGCGCAACTAACTGTCGAGGCCCAGCGTCGGATCGATCTGCGCCGACAGCCGGCGCGCCGCGCGGCGGGCAAAGCGCAGTAGCTCGGCCTTGCGCCGCGCCGGAGCGAGCGGGCGATGGACCGCCTCGCGCCACATCGCAGCATCATAACGGTCGGCGACCAGCAACCCCGCTTCGCCCGGAAGGTAGCGCTCCTCGTCGCAGATAGCGGCCAGGCCCGCCGGCACCGCCCAATAGAAACGGTCGCAATAATCGAGATATTCGGTCCACTTGCCGTCCCCGACGAGGTCGGCGCGGCTAACCTTTATCTCGACGATCACCAACTGCCCCTTGCCGTCGATCGCCATCATGTCGGCGCGCCGGCCGTTGGGCAGCGGCACCTCGCAAATCGCGAACAGATCCTGACGGCAGAACAGGCGCGTCACTCCGCGTGCCACCTCGGCCGCGATCGGCGGCTGATCGGCGAAACAGTCGGGAATCGGGGCGGAGGCCATGTCCCGAGCTAGAACAAAAGGGGTCTGCGGGGAAGCCCGCGAAGCGTCGAGGGTCTGTTTTCGCTTAAGCGAGCCGGTGCCGTCTGACTGAAACAGGCTCTAGCGGTAGAAGACGTGGTTACCGAGCGTCGCGATGCGGGTCAGGCGCCAGCCCGGCGACACGCGCCGAGCGTGGAAAAACAGTGCCTTGGCAACCGGTGCCGGCTGAAGTTCCTGATCGACGATCTTGGCAATGGCGACGGCGGTCTTCCACTGCTTGCCAGAGCGCGCGATCGGCGGCATCGATCCGCCGCGGACGAAGCTGAACTGGCTGCGCTGATAGACGACGCCGCAATAGGTCGACGGGAACCGGCCCGAGGAAGCGCGGTTGGCGATGACGTGCCCAACCGCGAGTTGGCCCTTGAGGCTCTCGCTCTTCGATTCGAAATAGATCGCACCCGCGAGGCATTCGAGCTGCTTGCTGCCGGGCTCGGAAGAACTGAGTTCGGCGACCATCGAAGCGAGGTCGCCGGTCGGAACTGGTGCCTCCTCCTGCTCGACGGGCTGCGTGTCGGTCGGAGCGAGAGGATCGGGGAAAGTCGGAAGCTCAGGCGTGGCAGCGAGGACCGCCGGGACAAGCAACGGGTTCGTTCCGCTCGTAGAAAGCTGCTGGGGCGTCGCAACGGCCGACGCTTGCCGTACTTGAGCCGGAGCCACTGTCGACGCGGTCAGCGCGGCAACCACCAGGAGCGCGGAACGAAACGGATGCACCATCGAAAAACCAAATCATGCGGTGAACCGGCCCTCGGACGAGACGTTGCGCAATCGCAACGCTCGCCGGGGCAATCCCCCGACTGCGTGGCACTTTTCTCAGCTTCTTGCTTAGAACGAGTGCCCCCCGCTCTGTCGTTGGAACCGTTTTTCCGATCGGTTCCATGGGGTCAACCAATTGCAGTCGTTTCAGCGATGAATCGTTCCGGATGCGGGATGTCCAGTTCAATTAACCATGAATCCGCGTCGAAACTGCGGCGTTTCGAAGACCAGTCGAAAAGTTCCGACGGAGTCGCGCCTGCCTGCGGTCCGACCTGTTGCCAGGCATAGGCACCCGAGGGTGTGAGGCCGCGCTCGAGGCAGGCAAAATGGGTGCCGCGCTCGGCGATCAGCAGGATCAGCGACCCGCGATCCCGATCACCCTTGGCGATGACCGCTGCGAATCCGCCGGCTGATTCGGCTCGGCGCAGCAGGCTGGACGCTTCTAAGTGCGCGGGAAGTCGGCCGTCCATCAGGCGGCGCGGTAGCCGTCGAGCCCCGACAAAGCGATATGCGAGCGCAGAAAGGTGCCGGTGCCCCGCGCGCATTCCTCGCCGGTGGAATCGACAATCCGGGCTTCGGCGACGAACACCCGGCGGCGGCCTGAAATCCAGCGTCCCTCGGCCCGCGCCGCGCCCGCCTTCATCGCCTTGGTGAAATGAAGGTTGAAGGCGGTCGTGAGGAGGAAGCGGTCGCTGACCAGCGCGTTGGCGGCATAGAAGGCGGCATCGTCGAGCATCTTGAAATAGAGCGTCCCATGCGCAGCGCCGGCGGCATGAAAGCTGGCTTCCTCGACGCTGAACCCGATCTCGCTTCGCCCCGCCTCGGGAATGCGAAGGGTTGATTCGAACAAGCGATTGATCGGGGCCGAAGCGTAGAGCGATTCGAGCGCGCGGAGGTGCGCGTCGAGCCCGGTCGCGCGTTCTTGCGGCTCAGGCGGCATCGCGCTCGTCGGCACCGATCAGCACCGCGGCGAGCGCGTCTCGAGTCCGCGCACCGCGCAATTTCTCGATCGTCGGCGCGTGGCGCACCAGCCGGCTGACCGCGGCGAGCGCCTTCAGATGCTCGGCGCCCGCGTCGGGCGGCGATAGCAGTAAAAACACCACATCGACGCGCGCGCCGTCAATCGCCTTATAATCGACCGGGGCGGCGAGCCGCGCGACCAGGGCGTAAACGCGGTCGAGCTGGGCAAGCTTGCCGTGGGGAATGGCCACTCCGCCACCGAAGCCGGTCGAGCCGAGCCGTTCGCGCTCGCCGATCGAATCCGCGATCGTCGCCGGGTCGAGCGACAGCCGAGCCCCGGCGATCTGGGCGAGATGGCCAAGCAATTGGCGCTTGTTTCCGGCGGCGAGGTCGAGGCGGATCGCATCGAAATCGAGGAATTGCGAGAGGATCATCGGCAGGGCTTTTCGAAACAGGCGATTATCGCGGCGTTGCAGGAATTGGCGCTCCGTTACGCGGCGCCGACGGGACTTGTCACTTAGCGGTGGGTTCGACCCAGCCGATCGTCCCATCCTCCCGTCGATAGACCATGTTGAACGTGCCTGTCCCGACGTTGCGGAACATCAGCGCGTTGGTGTTCCTGAGGTCGAGCATCATCACCGCGTCGGATACGGAGGCGTCGGGAATGTCGACTCGCGTCTCCGCGACGATCGCCGGCGATTCGGGGGCCGACGCTTCCTCGTCCGCGCTAGCCGCGAAGACAGTGTAGGCGGCATTGTCGAGCACTTCCGCTTCGCCATTGCCGCGGCGATCGCGCAGCCGGCTCATGTAGCGCTTGAGCTGGCGCTCGATCTTGGTCGCTGCCCCGTCGAACGCGAGGTGAGCGTCGTCGGCGCGGTTCGACGCCTTGAGCACTACGCCCTGCGTCACCGGTGCGACGATATCGCAGGTGAAATTGTCATAGGGGCCGCGTCCGAAAGTGACGTTGGCGGCGACCGCGCGGGCGAAATATTTGTCGGCGATGCCGCTCATTCGGTCCGAGACATGGGTGCGAAGCGCCTCGCCGGTGTCGACCTGATGGCCCGCGACCCTAATGTCCATATTGCTGTCCTTTTCAAATTCGGCTGCCACCGAAGCAATGCGTCAGGCAGCGCCGCGTTCCGAAGTGGGCGCGGTAAATCGCTGCCACAAGGGCCTGGCGATCCGCGCCACAAACGCGCGGTGCCGCTCGAGTTCCTCTCGGCTCGCCCAATGCGGCCGCGCCTCGCGAAGCGGGCGGACGACGGGGGCCGACAAAGTCGAGCCCGCAGGCGCAAGCTCATCCTCGGCCACCAGTCCAAGCCCGATCTGACGTCCGCCGGTGAGCTCGATATAGACTTGGGCAAGCAATTGCGCATCGAGTAGCGCGCCATGCTTGACCCGCTGCGAACGATCGACTCCGAAGCGCGAGCAGAGCGCGTCGAGGCTATGCTTGGCGCCGGGGTGGCGGCTTCGCGCCATCGTGAGCGTACAGACCATCCGCGTCATGCACACCGCCGGCCGTCCGATCCGGCCGAGTTCATGGTTGAGGAAGCCGAAATCGAACCCGGCATTGTGCGCGACGAGCGGCGAATCGGCGATGAATTCGAGCAATTCATCAACCTTGTCGGCGAAGCTCGGCTTGTCCGACAGAAAGGTGTTGCTGAGGCCATGAACCGCCTCCGCCTCGCTGGGCATCGGCCGTTCGGGATTGAAATAGCAATGATAATGGCGGCCGGTTTCGACCCGACCGATCATTTCGATGCAGCCGATCTCGACCATGCGGTCGCCGCCCGCCGGGCTGAGGCCGGTGGTTTCGGTGTCGAAGACGATTTCGCGCATGCCAGCCTTAAACACCCGTCGGCAGGCCAAGACAAGCGAGGATCGCCATCACCTGGGCGCGCGTCTCGTCGAACGAGCCGGACGTGTCGACGACGTGGTCGGCGCGGGCGCGTTTCTCGGCATCGGGCAGCTGCCGCGCGAGGATTGAGTCGAGCTTGGCAGCAGTCATTCCCGGGCGTGCAAGCACGCGCTCGCGCTGCATGTCAGCCGGGGCCGAGGCCACGATCACTTCGTCGAACGCCGCATCCCCGCCGGTCTCGAACAGCAAGGGGATGTCGAACAATAGTGCCGGCGCGTCGCCATGCTCGACGATGAAGCGGGTTCGCTCATGATGCACCGCCGGATGAACCAGCGCTTCGAGCGCGGCCAGCTCGCCCGGATCGGACAAGACCCGCGCCGCCAGCGCCTCGCGATCGACCGTCCCATCGCGCGTAGTGCCGGGAAAGCGCGCCTCGATCGCAGGAACCAGCCGCCCGCCCGGCCCTTGCAGCTTGCGCACCGCCGCGTCGGCATCGAACAGGGGAATTCCGGCCGCGGCGAACATCGCCGCCACGGTTGACTTGCCCATGCCGATCGAGCCGGTCAGCGCGAGGGTCTTCATGGCCGCAGCCTTTGCCACAGTTCCGCATCGCGGTCGCGCGGCGGCTCGACGCCGAACAACAATTTGAAGCTGCTCGCGGCCTGCTCGACGAGCATCTCGAGCCCGGTCACCATCGCCAGCCCGCGCGCTCGCGCCGCGGCGATGAGCGGAGTATCCGATGGGCTTGCCACCATGTCGAACACGAACCCGTGGTCAGGCATCTTGGTCACGTCGCAATTGAGGCAGTCGTAACCGGCCATGCCGAGCGGGGTGGCGTTGATCAGTGCATCGCCGTCGATCGTCGCGGTGAGCTGGGCCGGGGCGAGGGCGAGGGCGAACTCGACCGCCAGCTTTTTCGCTTGACCCACATCGCGTGCCTGAATTCTAACGTGATCGATGTCGAGCAGCTTGAGCGCGACCAGCGCCGCGCGCGCCGCGCCGCCAGTACCGAGCAGCGTGACGCTGTCCGCCAGCCGCCCGGCCTTGCGCTGGCGATCGACCAGCGCCGCGATCGCTCCGACGTCGGTATTGGCGGCGAACAATTTCCCGTCGCGCGGAAGCAGCAGGTTGGCGGCTCCGGCCGCGACGGCGCGGTCGCTGGCGCCGTCTGCCAGGCCGGTCGCGTCGAGCTTGAGCGGCATCGTCACATTGGCTCCGCGCCACGCCGAATCGGCGCGTCTTTCCGCTAAATAAGCGGGCAATCCAGACTGGGTAACTTGGAAGCGGCGATACTCGCCAGGTATGTCGAGCGCCTCGAGCCAGAAGCCGTGAATTACTGGCGACAGGCTTTGCGCGATCGGATCGCCGATCACCTCGGCGTAGGACAGGGCCGGCGTCATGGCGGCAGCATGCCCCTCTGACGAAGCGCACCGAGGAGAGGAATAAGCGGCATTCCGAGGATGGTGAAATGACTGCCGTCGACGCGGTCGAATAGCGTGACGCCGTGGCCCTCCATCCGGAAAACGCCGACGCAATAAGCGACCTCGGGCCATTCGGCCTCGAGATAGGCGGCGATGAACGATGGGGAGAGCGGGCGCACATCGAGCCGCGCGGTATCGCCATGGCTCCAATCGACGATGCCGCCGCGCACCACGGCGACTCCGCTCGACAACATCATGGTGCGCCCCGAGAAAGCGGCGAGGTGCGCCGCCGCCGCCTCGCGGTCGCGCGGTTTAGAATAATAAGTCCCATCGACGCTGACCACGCTGTCGCTGCCGATCACCCAGTCGTCCGGGTCCGCCGCGACCGATTGTGCCTTGGCCTCGGCGAGCCGCAGCGCGAGGCTGGCCGGATCACCGACATGACTCCGCTTGACGCGCTCCTCGTCGAGCGACGGCGGCCGCGCGCTATATGCGACCCCGGCCTGGTCGAGCATCCGGGCGCGGATCGGGCTGGTCGAAGCAAGGATCAGGGTCACGGTAGAACCTTGTGGAAAAGTATCGGTGTGTGCCTAGCCCAAGCAGGGGGATGACCCAAGGCGGCGATTTCGACCGAACCCGTGCGACACGGATTCGAACATCGATCCACAAGGGAAAACTCTCATCCACAGCCTGTGAATCGCGGGAACGGCGGTGCCGCGACTCGCGCAAGTCCCGCGATTCGCATGGGACTCGGCGGCTGTTGGCAAAAAGGGGTGGCGCGCCTAAACCCCGCTGCCAACGCCCCTACTATCACTCCATCCTTTGAATCTATTATATATAAGAAAGAAGAATAGAGGAGTGGCCTCTTCGCTTTTCGATCCGTCCACGCCCGAGCTAGTCGGCGTTCAGGCCGACAAACCTTTGCTTGCCGTGCTACGCGGCGAGCGGCGCGACCCTCCGCCGATGTGGCTGATGCGTCAGGCCGGCCGCTATCTGCCCGAATATCGCGCGCTTCGGGCGGCCAAGGGCGGCTTTCTCGACATGGCCTACGATCCCGGGACCGCCGCCGAGATCACGCTCCAGCCGCTGAAGCGCTTCGCTTTCGACGGCGCGATCCTATTCTCCGACATTCTCATCGTGCCCCACGCGATCGGCCAGCATTTGAGCTTCGTCGCCGGCGAAGGTCCGCGGCTCTCCCCGCCGCTGTCTGAAGCGTTGCTGGAGGGCCTGGAACCGGTGCTGGAGAGGCTCGAGCCGATCTGGGCGACCGTCGCCAGGGTCAAGGCTGAATTGCCGCCTGAGACGACATTTCTGGGCTTTGCCGGGAGTCCTTGGACCGTCGCTACCTACATGGTCGCCGGCCAGGGCAGCCGCGAGCAGGCGGAAGCGCGTTCGCTCGCCTATCAGGACCCCGGAAAGTTTGCCGCGATCATCGAGCGGATCGAGGCGGTGACGCTCGATTATCTGTCGGGTCAGGTCGATGCGGGCGTCGATGCGGTGCAATTGTTCGACAGCTGGTCCGGCAGCCTCGCCCCGGCCGAATTCGAGCGATGGGTGATCGCCCCGACCGCGCGGATCGTCGCCGCTTTCCGACAGCGCCATCCCGGCACGCCGGTGATCGGCTTCCCCAAGGGCGCCGGCGGCAAGCTGCGCGCTTATGCGGCAGAAACCGGAATTGATGCGATCGGTCTCGATGAGACGGTCGATCCGCTTTGGGCCCACCGTGAACTACCCGCGAACCTGCCGGTGCAGGGCAACCTCGATCCACTCGCGCTGATCGCCGGCGGTGAGACGCTGAAAGTCGCCGTTAAGCGCATCCTTGACGCATTCTCGGGCCGGCCCCACATCTTCAATCTGGGGCACGGCATCCAGCAGACGACGCCAATCGCGCATGTCGAGCAGCTGGTGGCGCTGGTGAAGGGGAACGCGTGAATTTCCTGAGCGACCACGTCGGTTTCCTTGGCGCCGCCTATCTGTGGGTCAAGGCGGCGCACATCACCTTCGTCATCTTCTGGATCGCCGGACTGTTCATCGTCCCGCGCTATTATATCCATCACCAGGCGACGACCCCCGGATCGGCCGAGGACCGGGCGTGGATCGAGCGCGAGGACCGTGCGCGGACGATCATCCTGATGCCGGCGATGCTTATCGTATGGGCGCTCGGCCTGCTGTTAATCGTCCACCTCGGCGCTTATCGGGAGGGCTGGTTCCTGGCGAAATTGGCGCTGGTCGTCGCACTGTCGGCCTATCAGGTCTGGATCGCTTCCTATGGTCGCAAGCTTGCCGCCGGCCGCCGCGAACTCGAGGACAAGCGCCTCCGGATGATGAATGAGGTTCCCGGCATCCTCACCGCGCTAATCGTCGTGCTGGTCATCGTGCGGCCTTTCTAGGTTGCACGCACAAAGGCGTGCGGCCTTTTTAGCCTGCGCGTACGACAGCGTGAGGCCGTTCGGGCAGCCCAATCCGGTTGACTTTCGCCCGCTTGGCGACCTAAGCGTCGGCTCAAGACGGCTGCATCGGCCCGATTTTCTTCGCCGATGTGATTCCTTCACCGTCTCTCCGCGGCGTCCTGCCGCGTGTTGCTTCCTCCATACCGTCGAGATTCCAGATGCACCTCAAAGACCTCAAGAAAAATACTCCCGCCGAACTCGTCTCGATGGCCGAGGAAGCGGGGATCGAGGGCGCGTCGACGATGCGCAAGCAGGATCTGATGTTCTCGATCCTCAAGGTCCGCGCCGAAAGCGGCGCCGAGATCATGGGCATGGGCACGATCGAAGTGCTCAACGATGGTTTCGGCTTCCTGCGCTCGCCCGAAGCCAATTACCTCGCCGGCCCCGACGATATTTACGTCGCCCCGAACCTGGTCCGCAAGTTCGGCCTTCGCACCGGCGACACCTGCGAAGGCGAGATTCGCGGTCCCAAGGAAGGCGAGCGTTACTTCGCGCTGACCCGCATCACCCAGATCAATTTCGACGAGCCCGACGCGGTCCGCCACCGCGTCAATTTCGACAATCTGACGCCACTCTATCCGGATTCGAAGCTTACGCTCGATAGCGCCGACCCGACCCAGAAGGACAAGTCGGCCCGAGTCATCGACATCGTCTCGCCGCAGGGCAAGGGCCAGCGCGCGCTGATCGTCGCGCCGCCGCGCACCGGCAAAACGGTGCTCCTGCAGAACATCGCGCGCGCGATCACCGACAATCATCCCGAAGTGTTCCTGATCGTGCTGCTGATCGACGAGCGGCCCGAGGAAGTGACCGACATGCAGCGCTCGGTGAAGGGCGAGGTCATCTCCTCGACCTTCGACGAGCCCGCCTCGCGCCACGTCCAGGTCGCCGAAATGGTGATCGAAAAGGCCAAGCGCCTGGTCGAGCATAAGAAGGATGTCGTGATCCTCCTCGACTCGATCACCCGCCTCGGCCGCGCGTACAACACCGTCGTGCCCTCGTCTGGCAAGGTGCTGACCGGGGGCGTCGACGCCAACGCGCTGCAGCGGCCCAAGCGCTTCTTCGGCGCGGCGCGCAACATCGAGGAAGGCGGGTCGCTGTCCATCATCGCCACCGCCCTGATCGATACCGGGTCGAAGATGGACGAGGTCATCTTCGAGGAATTCAAGGGGACTGGAAACTCCGAAATCGTGCTCGACCGTAAGGTTTCCGACAAGCGCATCTTCCCGAGCCTCGACGTCGGAAAGTCGGGCACCCGCAAGGAAGAACTGCTGGTCGATCAGGCGACACTCAGCAAGATGTGGGTGCTTCGCCGCATCCTCATGCAGATGGGCACGATCGACGCGATGCAATTTCTGCTCGACAAGATGAAGGACGCCAAGTCGAACGAGGATTTCTTCGCGTCGATGAACCAGTAGGCTGAGCCGGCAAATCCGGTACGCTTCAATAGCTGAGCCGGCACATCCGGCACGCTTCATGCGTGTCGGTTTGCCGGCATGAGCGGGATACTTTCCTCGCGCCATGCATTGCCCGAACCAATGAATAACGGGGATTCGACCAGATGATCGACATGCTTCTCACCGCCGCCTCCGTCGCGGCCGAAGGCCTCGGGTCCCCGGCCGATATGTGGGACGCGATCGTTCACGACTTCGCCAACATCACCGAGCCGGCGGCCTTCTCCGCTTTCCTCCAGGTGCTGATGATCGATCTCGTGCTCGCCGGCGACAATGCGATCGTCGTCGGCGCGCTCGCCGCCGGCCTGCCGCCCGAGCAGCGCCGCAAGGTCATCCTGATCGGCGTCATCGCAGCGCTCGTGCTGCGAATCTTCTTCGCGCTGATCGTCACCCAATTGCTGCAAGTCGTCGGGCTGATCCTCGCCGGCGGAATCCTGCTCCTGTGGGTGGCATGGAAAATGTACCGCGAGCTTCACCATGCTGGCGAGTCGAGTGGGTCGGCCGAGGTCCAAGGCGACGAGCATAGCGGCCTGAGGCCGGCAAAGAGCTTCGCCGCCGCCGCCTGGGCGGTCGCGGTCGCCGACGTTTCGATGAGCCTCGACAATGTCCTCGCCGTCGCCGGCGCCGCGCGCGATCATCCCGGCATCATGATCGTCGGACTGATCTTCGCGGTTGCGCTGATGGGCATCGCGGCGAACGTGATCGCCAAATATATCGAGCGCTACCGCTGGATCGCCTATGTCGGGCTGCTGGTCATCCTCTATGTCGCCGGCAAGATGATCTGGGAAGGCTGGACCGACGTCGCCCCGCTGATGGCGTGATGGTCGGTTCGGCGGGCGACGACACGATCGTCGCGCTCTCGAGCGGCCGGCTTCCCGCGGCGATTGCCGTCATCCGCACCAGTGGGACGAAGGCCTTCGCCATTGCCGAAGCCATCTCCGGGCCGCTTGGGGCGTCTCGCCGTGCCCGCCTGCGCACGCTTCGCGACCCACGCGACGGATCGCCCATCGACCGCGCACTGCTGATTTCATTCGCGGCGCCGGATACGGTAACAGGCGAAAATATCGTTGAATATCAATGTCACGGTAGCAAGGCCGTGGTTGCGTCGTTGATTGATACGCTGACGTCATTCGACGGCGTTCGTGAGGCTCGGCCGGGCGAGTTTACCCGCCGAGCGCTTAGCAATGGCAAGATCGATCTGACCCAGGCCGAGGGACTGGCCGAGCTCCTGGAAGCCGAAACCGAGGCGCAACGCAGGTCCGCGCTGAGCCGGTCGGAAGGCGCGCTTCGCCGCCAGCTTGAGCAATGGCGCAAGGAAATACTCGGAATCGCCGCCGACCTCGAAGTCGCGATCGATTATGTCGATGAGGAAGACGGGACTGCGACCGGCGACGTATCTCCGCGGATAACGGCGCGTGCAGCGGAAATGGCCGCGCTGCTTGGCGCGCCGCGCGTCGAAAAGCTCCGCGACGGGGTCCGCGTGGTCGTCGCCGGGCCGCCCAATGCTGGCAAGTCGAGCCTGGTCAACGCGCTCGCCGGGCATGAGCGGGCGATTGTCACGCCGATTCCTGGGACGACGCGCGACCGGATCGAAGTGCCGCTGGCGCTTGGCGGAATCCCGATCGTGCTCGTGGACACCGCCGGCCTTCGTGAAACCGACGATCAAATCGAGCGAATTGGGGTGGAACTCGCGGGGCAGGAAGTCGCTGCTGCGGACATCCTTCTCTGGTTGGGCGACGTGGACTCATGTCCCGATCATCCCGGGCTGATCGCCGTAGCGAGCAAGTGCGACATTGCGGTTGCGGGTCGAGGGGTCGCAGTGTCGGCCAAAACGGGTGAAGGAGTCACCGCTCTCAAACGGATGATCGCAGCTAGGGCCGCGCAACTCGTTCCGTTACCGTCACAGCTTGCTCTGAGCCGGCGTGAGGCGGATTTGATCGATACCTCCCGCCAAGCCCTGGTTCGTGCTGACGCCGTTCCTGATCCTGTTTTTAAAGCCGAGGAGATGCGTAGCGCCCGGCTCGCACTGGACGAAGTCTCAGGAAGAGCGGGCGTCGAGGCGCTGTTGGATACGCTTTTCGAGCGATTTTGCCTCGGGAAGTAATGTTTCACGTGAAACATCATTTTTGACCGCTGAAGACAATCTAAGTATGCGAAGCAATGTTTGACGTTATTGTTATTGGTGCCGGTCACGCGGGGGTCGAAGCAGCTTGTGCTGCGGCGCGCAGGGGAGCGCGCGTTGCGCTACTCACCTTCAGCCGAGAAGACCTCGGGACGATGTCGTGCAATCCTTCGATCGGTGGCGTCGGCAAAGGGCATCTCGTGCGGGAAATTGATGCGCTCGGTGGTATGATGGCGCGCGCCGCCGACCGCGCGGCGATTCACCGGCGTATGCTCAACGCAAGCAAGGGTAGCGCGGTGCGCGGCCCGCGCATCCAGGCCGACCGGCGGAGGTTCAAAGCAGCCGTCAACGACTTGATCGCCGAGCAATCCGTCGAGTTGATTGAATGCGCAGTCGATCGCCTACTCATCGATGGCGAGCGTGTCGTCGGCGTGATTGACGAAGCAGAAACCCGGCTACGAGCCGGAGCAATCGTCCTTGCGACAGGGACTTTCCTTGGCGCGACGCTGTTTCGTGGACGCGAGCGATGGAGGGGCGGGCGCGCGGGCGGGCGCGCGGCGATCCCCCTCGCCGGGCAGCTCGCCGAGCTTGGGCTGGCCGACCGCTTGCTGAAGACGGGTACGCCGCCGCGGTTGGACGGCCGGACTATCGACTGGACGCGCTGCGCGCCGCAGCCGACCGATCGTGCGTCCTGGTCGATGGCGCTCGAGCCGTTGGTCGATCCTCTTCCTCAGCTGGCTTGCGCGATCACCCGGACCAATGGCGCTACACATGACGTCATTCGCGCCGGCCTCAGTGACTCGCCAATCTTCTCCGGTGAGATCGAAGGCCGTGGACCGCGTTACTGCCCGTCGATCGAGGATAAGGTCGTACGTTTCGGCGACCGCGACAGTCATCAGATCTTCCTCGAGCCCGAGGGGCTCGATGACGCGACCGTCTACCCCAACGGGATCTCGACGTCTTTGTCGGTCGACAGCCAAGTCGCGCTGGTCCGAACGATCAAGGGTCTTGAGCGCGCGGAGATCGTGCAGCCCGGCTATGCGGTCGAGTATCGCTTCGCCGATCCGCGGCGGCTGGGCGCTACGCTGGAGCATCATGACCTGGCCGGGCTGTTCCTCGCGGGTCAGATCAATGGCACGACGGGATATGAGGAAGCTGCGGCGCAGGGCTTGGTCGCCGGGGCCAACGCAGCGGCGGTCGCACTCGATCTTGCTCAGCTCAAGCTCGATCGTGCGCGAAGCTATATCGGCGTGATGATCGACGATCTGACGCTGCAAGGTGTCGCCGAACCCTATCGGATGCTCACCGCGCGATCGGAGCATCGGCTTCACTTGCGCGGGGACAATGCGGTTAGTCGGCTCGGATCGCTGGCGCTCGACCATGATCTACTTGAGGCACGGCAAGCCGGACTGGTCCGCAACCGGCTGGCGGGCGTTGACAGGGCAGGCGCGTCGCTCGACGAAATGGTGTCGGGAGAGGAGGCGGGCGTCGTCGGCGAAACTCGCGCGCAACCCCGCCGCGAATGGCTGAAGCGCGATGAATGTGCGAGGATCGCGCGTGCACGGGCGGGCGAGGATGCGGCGCTGCATGAGGCGATCGACGACGCCATCTATGCTCCCTACCTCGAACGGCAGCAGCGCGAACTTACGTCGCGGATGAGAGATCGCTCGATCGAAATTGGTCCCGATTTCGACTTTCACGCGGTTCATGGCCTGTCGTCCGAAATGCTCGAGCGCCTCAGCCTGGTCCGCCCTGCCAATCTCGATGATGCCGCGCGGATTACCGGGGTCACTCCTGCAGCTATGTCGGCGCTTCACTTCGCCTTGATAAGGCATGCGGCGTGAGGGCCTCTGCCGTTTCACGTGAAACAATCGACCGCCTAACTCATTTCGAGGCTCTGGTTCGTCACGAGAATGAGCGACAAAACCTAGTCTCCACAACCACACTCGACCAATTCGGCGTCCGCCATTTGGACGATGCAGCGCAGCTAGTCGAACTTGCGCCCGGCGGGCAGAGTTGGTGCGACGTTGGATCGGGGGCGGGACTGCCTGGGATCGTGATTGCGCTAATGACGGGCGATCCGATGACGCTGATCGAGCCTCGCGGCCTCCGCGCCGACTTCCTTCGCCGCGCGTGCGCTAGCCTGCAACTAGTCACGGTCAACGTCGTGCAGCTCAAGGCGGAACGGACCGTAGGGCAGTTTGATGTCATCACCGCCCGCGCTGTCGCGGAGACAGACAAGCTCTTCGAAATGACCGAGCATCTGGCCCATTCCAGCACAAAGTGGATCCTACCCAAGGGACGAAGCGCGAAGAAGGAACTGGAAGCGGCACGGCAGTCGTGGCAGGGTGAGTTCCGGCTGGTGCCGAGCCGCACCAGCGACGAGGGGCAAATCCTCGTCGCCGAGCAGGTCAGGCGGAGGTGCAAGCGATGATCCGTGTAGCAATCGCCAACCAGAAAGGTGGGGTCGGCAAGACCACGACGGCAATCAACCTCGCCACAGCGCTTGCGGCAATCGGCTGGCGAGTGCTGCTGGTCGATCTCGACCCCCAAGGCAATGCATCGACCGGGCTCGGCGTCGGCCAGTCGGCGCGAGTCCATTCCTCCTATGACGTTCTGCTCGGCCAGGTCCGCCTCGACGAAGCGGTGGTGGCGACGCGAGTCCCGCGGCTCGACCTGCTTCCGGCTACGGTCGACTTGTCGGGAGCCGAGGTAGAGATGGTAACGCTGGCCGACCGTACCCACCGGCTTGAGCAGGCCTTTGCCGAGGCGCCGCAGGGACGGTGGGACATCATTATGATGGACTGCCCACCATCGCTCGGGCTGCTGACGGTCAACGCCCTCGTTGCGGCGCAGCATCTGCTAGTTCCGCTACAGTGCGAGTTCTTCGCGCTCGAAGGACTCAGCCAGTTGCTGCAGACCGTGGAGCGCATCCGCGTCACCTTCAATCCGCGCCTTGCTATCCTTGGCGTGGCGCTGACGATGTTCGACCGCCGCAACAATCTCTCGCAACAAGTAGCGGACGATGTTCGCGCCTGTCTAGGCAGCGCGGTGTTCGAAACGGTCGTGCCGCGCAACGTGCGGCTGAGCGAGGCGCCGAGCCACGGGCTGCCAGCGCTGATCTACGACCTCAAGTGCACCGGTTCCGAGGCCTATGTCCGGCTCGCCAAGGAAGTCATCGGGCGCCTGCCGCGGCCGGTCAGCGCGGAGGCGGCATGAAGAAAGCGACTGGCCTTGGCCGCGGGCTGTCGGCTCTGATCGATGAAGCAGTGCGCTCCCCGCGTCCCGTCGATGCGGCCGATGGCAGGGGTGCTGGCGTGCGCGAGGTGGAAGTTGGCCAGATTCGGCCCAATCCACACCAGCCGCGGCAGATTTTCGACAGCTCGGCCCTCGACGAGCTGGCCCAGTCGATTGCGGACAACGGCGTGCTCCAGCCGATTCTGTTGCGGCCGGCGGGCGACGGCTTCGAGATTATCGCCGGCGAGCGGCGCTGGCGTGCGGCCCAGCGTGCGCAGCTCCACAAGATCCCGGCGATCGTTCGCGAGCTTGACGACGCAGCGACCGCCGAGGTCGCGCTAATCGAGAACGTACAGCGCGCCGACCTCACGGCAATCGAAGAGGCCGACGGCTATAAACAATTGATTTCGTTATATAATCATAGTCAGGACGAAGTTGCCAAACTCGTCGGCAAATCGCGCAGCCATGTCGCTAATCTCTTACGGCTACTTGAGCTACCGGACGCGGTCAAGGAAATGCTGTTGCGAGGCGATATCAGCATGGGTCATGCCCGAGCCATCGCTACGTCTGCAAGTCCCGAGGATCTCGCTCGGCGCATTGTCGACGGTGGTTTGTCGGTGCGGCAGGCCGAAGCGCTGGCGAAAGAAGTTCGACCAGGGGCAGGTGCGGACATCGGTCGCGCGTCGGCCCGCAATGCGCGCCCGGTTGATGCCGACCTGGCCGCGCTCGAACGGCAGCTCGGCGATTTGCTCGGCTTGAGGGTCAAGGTCGCGCATGGCAAAAGCGGCGGGACGGTCGCGCTCCACTACAGCAGTCTTGATCAGCTCGATCTGATCTGCCAGCGGCTGTCCGGTGAGCCGATCTAGCTAACGCCGATTGGCGGCTCGGGCGATCGTCACCAACGTTTCGCCAAGGCTCGCCTCGTCCGGCGCGCGGGTCAGCATCAACTGCCGTTCGAGCCGAGAAACCCGGGCCGCGGCCTCGGCGAGGCGCTCCGCCGACCATGCCGATAGCATCCGGGCGACCATCGCTTTGTCCTTCCAGAACAACGCCTTGCCCAGTGACGCCAAGACGCCACCGACAGTCTCTCCGCGCTCGACCCGAGCCCCCAACGGCGCCAGCATCAACAGCCGCCGCTGGAGCGCGCGAACCACCGGGATCGCTTCGCTGCCGCCGGGGGGTAAGCGGCCTAGCTCGTCGAGCAGCGCCTCGAGCCCCCCCGACAAAGCAAGGTCGCCGAGCCGAAGCAGGTCGCCCTCCGCCGCATCGGCCGAGAGCAGATCAAGCGTCAGGCCATCAAGCTCCCGCGGCTGCTCGGGCGCGGCGCCCAGATAGAGCGCGAATTTGTCGAGTTCGGAAGCGGCGATCGCCTGATTATTGTTAGCGGCGGCGGCGACGCGCTGGGCCACGTCGGAAGTTATACGGAGCCCGACCGCGCGAGCCAGATCGCCGACCACCCGCTCCATGTCGCGCCCTTCGGGGACGTAGGAGCAATGGGCGAGCGCGGCGGGGTGCGATTCGGCTAGCTTGAGCAGGGCCGAACTCTTGCGCAGCGGTCCGGCCAGCGCGACCACCGCGCTTTCGCTCGCCGCGGTGCCCAGCAGCGCGCCGACCCCGTCGACGATCTCGTCCCCGGCGGGCTCGATCCAGATTGCGCGCGCCCCGCCGAACAGCGCCATCGCCCCGGCTTCGTCGGCCAGGCTTGCGGGATCGGACTTGACGCTGCTGCCGAGGACGATGAAGCGCTCGGCATTGCCGAGGCCCGCCAGCAAGCGCAGCGCCAGCGCGCGCGACCCGGCTTCGTCCGGTCCGTAGAACAGGTAGAAGCGGACCGCGGGGTCGGGCCGGTCGAGCGCGCTGCCCAGGCTCGCCTTGGCAGCCTTCATGGCGCGATCGGGCGGTTCACCGCGTAGAGCGCAAGCCGCGCCACCATTTGGTCGGCGATCAGCTTCGACAGTCGCTCGAGCGCGGACTGCTCGGCGACAACGGTAGCATAAGGCGACGAGACGACATCGATCCCGGCGTCGGACCCGGCGGTCGCGTCGAGCACGACCTGCCCGGTGGCAATCTGGACCAACCGGTAGCGCGCGCGCAGCGTCCGGCGCTCGCGCGTGACCGATCGGTCGCCGCGGATGCCGAGGCCGCTTATATCGTCGTCAAGTTCGACCTCGAGCCGGTGGGTGGCCCCGAGATTTTCGCCGCCGAGGCGGTCGACCAATGCGTTGCGTACCAGCCAGCCTGCGCGCTCCGGGATCGGCGCGACGCGGATCGTCGAGAGCGACGTCGCCACCGGACCGCTCGCGCCGCCAGCGTACATCGGCCTGAGACCGCAGCCGGACAAGGCGAGCAGAAGGAGGAGGGAGATGCTTCGAGCGATTATCATGCGACGATATTGACCAGCCGGTCGGGGACTACAATCACCTTGCGCGGCGCGTTTCCGCCAAGCTGGGCCTGAACCTTAGGCGAGCCGAGCGCGAGCGCTTCGGCGGCGTCCTTGGCGAGCCCGCGCGGCGCGGTCAGCGTGTCGCGCAGCTTGCCGTTGATCTGGATAGCAATCGTTACCTCATCGTCGATCAGCAGCGCCGGATCGTGCGCCGGCCACGCGGCATCGGCGATCATCTTTGTCTCATGGCGCGCCGCCCACGCCTCCTCGGCAAGGTGCGGAGCCATTGGCGCCGCGAGCAGCAGCAGCGTACGGATCGCCTCGTCGCGGGTGGAGGTCGGCGGCGCCTTCTCGATCGCGCTGGTCAGTTCGTAGAGCGCGGCGATCGCCTTGTTGAACTGGAGGCCTTCGATTGCGTCGCCGACAGCGGCGATGGCGCGGTGGACCTTACGCAGGAGGGCCGCATCAACCCCGTCGGCCGCGGCTGTCGCGATCGCCAACCGCCACACGCGCTGGACGAACCGGGCCGCGCCCTCAATCCCGCCGATCGACCATTCCAGATCGCGCTCGGGCGGCGAATCCGACAGCATGAACCAACGCACGGCGTCGGCACCGTAACGATCGAGGATCGGCTCGGGATCGATGGTGTTGCGCTTCGACTTGGACATTTTCTCGACCCGGCCACTCGTCACGCCGACGCCGGTCGCACGCTCCACAACCGAGCCCCCCGCGGCAAGCTCGATCTCGTCGGGCGCAACCCAACGGCCATCGAGACTACGGTAGGTCTCGTGAGTCACCATCCCTTGCGTGAACAGCCCTTTGAACGGCTCGGACACCGAAAGCTTGCCGATCCGCTCAAGCGCGCGAGTCCAGAAGCGCGCGTAGAGCAGGTGCAGGATGGCATGCTCGACCCCGCCGATATATTGGCCAACGGGTAGCCATTGCTCGGCTTCGGCGCGATCGAACGGCTTGTTCTCCGGCTGGCTGGCGAAGCGGATGAAATACCAGGAGGAATTGACGAACGTGTCGAGCGTGTCGGTTTCGCGCCGCGCCGCAGCACCGCACTTCGGGCAATCGACCGTGCCCCAGGTCGGGTGGCGGTCGAGCGGATTGCCCGGGACCTCGAAATCGACTTCCTCAGGAAGCATCACCGGCAATTGGTCGCGCGGCACCGCGACAGGGCCGCACGCTTCGCAATGAATGATCGGGATTGGCGTACCCCAGTAGCGCTGGCGCGATACGCCCCAGTCGCGCAGCCGATATTGGGTCTTGCCCTCGCCCCAGCCGGCGGTCTCGGCGCGCTTGATCACATGGCTGGCGGCGGCTTCGCTCGTCATCCCGTCGAGAAATTGTGAATTGACCGCAAACCCGCCGCCGGTCTCCGCCTCGACCACCGGTTCGGCGGCAAGGCTGGCGTCGCTGGCAACGACCCGGCGGATCGGCAGGTCATATTTGGTCGCAAATTCGAAATCGCGCACGTCATGGGCGGGAACCCCGAACAGGGCGCCGGTGCCATAGTCCATCAGCACGAAATTCGCGATCCACACCGACAGGCGTTGGTCGGGATCGAGCGGATGGATGACCTCGAGCCCCGTATCGAAACCGCGCTTTTCGGCGGTTTCGATTTCCGCGGCCGTGGTACCGCCGAGGCGGCAGCTCTCGACGAACGCCGCCACTTCGGGCTGCTCGGCGGCGAGCGCCGCCGCGATCGGGTGGCCCGGCGAAATGGCGACGAAGCTGGCCCCGAAGATCGTGTCGGGGCGGGTGGTGAACACGTCGATGTCGCACGCGCCGCCGGGCGCGGTGCCGGCAAGGCGGAAGCAGAATTGGAGGCCCTGGCTCTTGCCGATCCAATTTTCCTGCATCAGCCTGACCTTGTCGGGCCATTGGTCGAGCGAGCCGAGTCCGTCGAGCAGTTCTTCGGCGAAGTCGGTGATGCGGAGAAACCATTGGCTCAGTTTGCGGCGCTCGACCGCGGCGCCCGACCGCCAGCCCTTGCCGTCGATGACCTGCTCGTTGGCGAGCACCGTCATGTCGACCGGATCCCAATTGACTTCGCTTTCCTTGCGGAACACGAGCCCGGCCTCCATCAGGTCGAGGAACAGCGCCTGCTCGTGGCCGTAATATTCGGGCTCGCACGTCGAGAGCTCGCGACTCCAGTCGATGGCGAAGCCAATCCGCTTGAGCTGATCACGCATCGCGGCGATGTTGGCGCGGGTCCAGGTCCCGGGATGGACCTTCTTTTCCATCGCCGCATTCTCGGCGGGCATGCCGAACGCGTCCCAGCCCATCGGGTGGAGCACCTCGAAGCCCTGCATCCGGCGGAACCGCGCAAGCACGTCGCCCATCGTATAGTTGCGGACATGCCCCATGTGGATGCGCCCCGACGGATAGGGGAACATTTCCAGCACATAGGCTTTGGGCTTCGGGCTGGCGCTATCGGCGACGAAGCTGTTCGCCTCCGTCCAGCGCGCCTGCCATGCCGGATCGGCCACCGCCGGGTCGAAGCGGTCGGTCATGCGTTGGTCAAAATCCTAGCCGGGAACGGTGGTGCGGCGAAGGTCGCGGGCGCGGGTAAGGATGATGTCCTCGAGCTTTTGGACAGTGGCTGCCGCAACCGGGGCGTTGACCCATTGTCCACCCTGATTGACCTGGCGGCTGGCGGCGACGCGAAGCGCATCGGCGCGAAGCTCCTGATCGAGGATCGAGACGGTCAGCTTGACCCGCTCGCCGGGGCTCTGCGGACTCGCATACCAATCGGTGACGATCACCCCGCCAGCGGGATCGGCCTGGAGCAGCGGCGCGAACGACAGCGTATCGACAGCAGCACGCCACAAATAGCTGTTGACCCCGATCATCGTCATCCGCGACGGCGCGAGTTCGGTCGGTGCTCCGCGATTTCGCGCGCAGCCGCTGAGTGCGACTCCGGAAAGGGCGAAAATGAGGACGGTACGGTGGAAGCGGATCATGCGTGTTCCTGGCAATTCATAAACTCGAACGTGCGTTATAGATGCTCTTGAGGACGCGGCAAGCGCCGAGCGCAAGTGCTGTGGCTGTCCCGATTGTGGTCAAGATGCCACAATATCGCTTTAAAGACTCAATCAGTCATGGAACCGACAGCCCGGTGAAGCTATATCCATTGGACGAAGGAGTAAGGTAACAATGGTGGGCGTTGGGGGAATTGGCGGAAAGGTGGCAGCGGCGCTCGGCGCGGCCGCGCTTGCCCTCGTGCCCGCTATCGCCCTCGCCCAGGGTGCCAAAAAACGGCCCCCGGCGATTGCCTTGTCGTTCGATCGAATCGCCTCCTTCACCCCAGCCTCGGCCGACCCGCGACTCGTCGCTGCTTTTGCCGACCGCACGCGCGCGCTCGACGGTTTCAAGTTCACGCCGGCGGCGGCCAAGGGTCGCCCGTCGCAGATTCGCGTCGCGGTTCGCGCCCGCTCCGTCGCGCCGAGTGCGGTACGGCCGATCGAAGTTGCCACCGCTCCCGCCGCCAGCGCGCTTAATCCGGCCAGCTTCAACCTTGGCGCAGCCGTCGGATGGAAGCGGTTCGCGGTCGCCGGCGACGTCGCCAAGCTGACCAGCCCCGATCCGGCGATCGGAAGCCGCAAGAGCGCGGTGGTTGGCGTCAGCTACAATCTCAAGAAAGTCACCGGGCGGGTAGCACTCGGCGCCGAGCGCGGCGAAAGCCGCATCGCCGCGCTGTCGCAGCCCGACAATGTCTCTGTCGACGTCGGCGCGGCCTACAATATCAGCCGCCGAATCGCAGTGACCGGCGGGGTACGCTACCGCGTCGATCAGGACCGCATTGCCGCGCTCGCCGACCAGCGCCGCGACAGCCAAGCGGTCTACGTTGGAACCGCGTTCAAATTCTAAGTCTGGCGGCGGGGTAGAGCGCTTCCTATAGCGCGCGCCATGACGGACGCCGCCTCTCGCCTCGCCAACGTTCACGCCGAGATCGCCCGCGCGGCCAAGGCCGCGCGCCGCGATCCGGCCGACGTCACGCTGATCGCGGTGTCGAAGCGGCGTTCCATCGAGGAAATCGAAGCGCTGATCGCAGCGGGCCAGCGCGATTTCGGCGAAAGCCGGGTTCAGGAAGCGGCGGACAAATGGCCTGCGCTGCGCGCGCGCCACCCTGATGTTCGGCTGCACATGATCGGGCGGCTTCAATCGAACAAGGCGGATGAAGCGGCGGCCCTGTTCGACACGGTCCACTCGCTCGACCGCCGATCGCTGCTCGATGCTCTTTCCGCGGCCGCCGGCCCGCCGCCGGCCTATCTCCAGGTCAACCTGGGCGAGGAAGAGCAAAAGGGCGGGGTCGCGCTGGACGATCTCGAAAAGTTCATCGCCGAGGTGCGCGCCAGCGCGGTGCCGCTCGCCGGTCTCATGGCCATTCCCCCGCAGGAGCTTGAGCCGGGGCCTTTCTTCGCTTTCCTCAACGAGTTGGGGCGGCGGCACGACATCCATGGCCTGAGCATGGGCATGTCGGGCGATTATCCGACGGCGGTGAAGTTGGGCGCGACGGCGGTGCGAGTCGGAACCGCGCTGTTCGAAGACTGACCCCGTCAGTCTCCTCTCTCGCGCGCCGTTCGAGGGCTCGTGAGGCTTGCGCCCGCGGGACGCGCCGGGGATAGGGAAACCGTGACCGATCCGCATCAAATTCTCCACGACCGTTTCGGTTTTTCCTCCTTCCGCGGCGTTCAGGAGCAGGTCGTCGAGCGGGCGATGAAGGGGGAACATACGCTGGCGGTGATGCCGACCGGCGCGGGCAAGTCGCTCACCTATCAACTACCGGCGCTGGCGAGGACCGGCACAGGCATCGTCATTTCGCCGCTGATCGCACTGATGCACGATCAGGTCCGCTCGGCCGAGGGGTTCGGGATTCGGGCGGCGGCGCTGACGAGTGTCAGCGAGGATCCGCGCGCGATCCGTGACGCGCTCCGGG
>JALYQH010000352.1 GCA_030855945.1 Pseudomonadota bacterium
TAGTGGTTCCGCGTGGCGCCGGGTTGCCACAGCACATCGCCTCCCTCTGCTGCCGCGACCGAACGCGCGGCGACGAACAAATGGTCCGACAGGCGGTTGATGTAAGCGGCTGCCTCGGGATTGATCTGCTCGCTTTCGCCCAGTGCGACCACCGCGCGCTCGGCGCGGCGGACGGTCGCGCGGGCGAGGTGGAGCTGGGTCACCGCAGTCGATCCGCCGGGCAGGATGAAACTGGTTAGGGCCGATAGGTCTGCGTTCATCGCATCGATCTCTTCCTCGATCCGGGTCACCTGGCGCGCGACGATGCGCAGGGCGTGGGGCTCGAAGTCTGTGCCGAACGGCGTGGCGATGTCCGCGCCGAGGTCGAACATTTCGTTTTGAATGCGGCGAAACGACAAAGCGAGGTCGCTGTCGGAGGCGATCGCGGCGATCGCGGCGCCGATCGCGCTATTGGCCTCGTCGACCTCGCCGATTGCGGTCATGCGCTGGCCGGATTTTGATACCCGGCTGCCATCGACCAGTCCGGCGCTTCCGCCGTCGCCGGTCCGGGTGTAAATCTTGTTAAGCTTGACCATCCGCCGCGAAAGCCCGGGCTAGCCCCGCCCGCCGCCGGCGACCATCAGGATCAGCGCGACGATGACGATTGCGATGCCCTGATAGAGCACGCGCTTCTGCATATATTTCTGCTGAACCTCGCCCGAAGCGTCCTTGCCATTGGCCATCGCCATGACTCCGCGGACGAGCACATAAGCCGTAGCGGCCATCGCCACGACGAGAAGGATGATGAGGAAGCTGTTCATGATGCCGCCTATCTAGGCTTGCGAAAGGCGGAATCCTAGGGGGAGACGGCCGGCAATCAGGTCGGCGGCAAGTCCCCGGCCATCGACCCCGGATTCGCGCATCGCGGCGAGAGTCGGGGCAAGGTCGCGCTTGGCGAGGCGGCGGCCGTCGGCATGGATGATGAGCGGGTGATGGAGATAGGTTGGCTCGGGGAGGTCCAGGAGCATCTGGAGCAGCCGCTGGATCGGCGTGGACGAGCGCAAATCCTCGCCGCGCACGACCAGGGTCACGCCCGAGGCGGTATCATCGACGACGCAGGCGAGATGGTAGGAAGCGGGCGCATCCTTGCGGGCGAGGATCGCGTCGCCGAAGTCGGCCTGGGCCGCGGTGAAGGTACGGCCATCGGTCTCGGCCCAACTCGGAAAGCCGGCGACGGCCAACGCAGCGGCGCTGTCCAGCCGCCAGCTATGCGCCGTGGCCGCGCGCCGCCCCGGATCGTCGGCCAGCCCGCGGCAAGTGCCGGGATAGGCGCTCCCGGCGTCGCCGTGGGGCGCGCTCAGCGAGGCGGCGATGTCGGCGCGGGTGCAAAAGCAGGGATAGACCAGTTTTTGCGCCTTCAGCCGGTCGAGCGCGTCGGCGTAGAGCTGCGTGCGCCGGGACTGGACCAGCGGCACTCCATCGATCGCAAGCCCGAGCCAATCGAGATCCTCGAAGATGTCATCAACAAATTCGGGTCGGCAGCGCCTGGGGTCGAGGTCTTCGATACGGAGGAAGAAACGCGTTCCTCGGGCGCGTCCCAGAGCGGCGCTGTAAGCGTGGCCGAGGTGGAGCCGTCCCGAAGGAGAGGGAGCAAAGCGCGTTATGATCATCTCAACGGAGTAGCGCGCCGCAAGCTTCGGTCCAGAGTCTTTGTTCGGACTGGACCCCGGCCTTCGCCGGGGAACGGCGCTACCCGGGCTCCAACGGCCACAATGACCCTTGACGGCGATTCGCCAATAGTCGATTCATGACGCTGTCATTTCGGGTTGGCATCCGGATGGTCACAAGGGAAGACGGGCCGGATGCCCTCTCCACCTTGCGTGCGACAGGGCCGGGGAGACGGTGTTCGGACCAACCGAAGGCTGGAGGCTTGCGCACCGCATGTACCACCCCGACCTCATCCGCCATCCCGACGCCGTACGCCATACCGACCGCAACCGGCACGTCGACGGCTGTCCCGCACTCGTCCTCAACGCCGACTACACGCCTTTGTCTTATTATCCGCTGTCGCTGTGGCCGTGGCAGTCGGCGGTGAAGGCGATGTTCCTCGAGCGAGTGGACGTCGTCGCGCGCTACGACCGCGAAGTGCACAGCCCGAGCCACACGATGAAGCTGCCGTCGGTGATCGCGCTGCGCCAGTTTGTCCGTCCCAACGAGCATCCCGCCTTCACGCGCTTCAACCTGTTCCTCCGCGACCGCTTCCGCTGCGTCTATTGCGGCTCGCATCGCGAGCTGACCTTCGACCATGTCATCCCGCGCGCACAGGGCGGGCGGACCAGCTGGGAGAATGTCGCTACCGCCTGCGCGCCGTGCAACCTCAAGAAGGGCGGCCGAACCCCGCGCCAGGCGAAGATGCACATAGAGCGCGAGCCGATCCGCCCGACCAGCTGGCAATTGCAGGACCATGGCAAGAGCTTCCCGCCCAATTACCTCCACCAGAGCTGGCGCGATTATTTATATTGGGATGTCGAGCTCGAGCCGTGATCCTAAGGACGGAGCGATTGAAGAAGGTTGTGAAGGCCAAGCCAGAGCGTCAAGAGTGAGCCCCTCGGAGATCGTCGGCGCCGTCATTGGTGGCGCCATCATCATTCTGGTTCTCTGGCAGATCCGAAAACACGGCACGGTCCGCCCAACTCTCGACGTTGATCCCGATAGCCGTAGCGGGATCGGCGGCGGCCCAGGCGACTAGCGATCAACAAACCGGGCGCGGACATTTACTTCGTGTTTGCAAGCGACATAATCGCCGATCCTAAGGCGGCGTTAACCATTTTTCGGTAGCGGTGAGCGCATGCAGACAGCCGCCTCCGCTCCGCGAATCCTGATTGTCGAACCACACCGGACGGGGCTCGGCGTCATCGCCAGGCGCTTGGGCGAGGCCGGCTATCGCCTGGTCTGCTGCACCAATGCGAGCGACGCTGTGG
>JALYQH010000282.1 GCA_030855945.1 Pseudomonadota bacterium
CGCGCCCGATGAAGGGCACCGCGCCGCGCCGTGTCGATCCGCTTGCCGATAGGGCCGAGGTCACGCGGCTATCCTCGGACGAGAAGCAGCGCGCCGAAAATCTGATGATCGTCGATCTGATGCGCAACGACCTCGCCCGCGTTAGCGAGACCGGCAGCGTCGAAGTGCCCGAATTGTTCGCGGTCGAGACATTTCCGACGGTCCACCAGATGGTCAGCCGGATTACCGCGACGCTGCGCGAGGGAGCCGATGCGGCCCAGGTGCTGCGGACGATCTTTCCGTGCGGATCGGTGACGGGTGCGCCCAAGATTGCCGCGATCGAGGCGCTGCGGCGGCTCGAGCCCGAGCCGCGCGGCGCCTATACCGGGTCGATGGGGTGGATCGAGCCCCATACTTCGCGAGGGCCTGGAGATGCCGCGTTCAACGTGCTGATCCGGACGCTCGAATGGCGGCGCGGGAGGGCGCGCGCGAATCTCGGGCTCGGATCGGGGCTTGTCGCGGACAGCGTAGCGCGTGATGAATGGGCCGAATGCCTGCTCAAGGGGAATTTTGTGCGCGCGCAAAGTCAGGACTTCGACCTTATCGAGACGATGCGCCTCGACCCGCATGAGGGGATTTTCGAGCTCGATCGCCACCTCGACCGGCTCAAAAGCTCGGCCGGCGACCTCGACTTCCGCTTCGACCGGCACGGCGCGCGCAACGAGCTGCAGGCGGCGACCTTCGGCCGCAAGGAGCAAGCGATGGTTCGGCTGCTGCTGTCGCGTAGCGGGACGATGGCGATCGAGGTCAAGCGGTTCGACGCGCCGGGCGAGCTGCCGGTGAGGGTCGCCCTGCGGCCGCTGCCGGTCGATCCGAGCGACTTTCGGCTTCGCCACAAGACCACCGACCGCCGCTTCTACGACCGCGCGCGGCAGGAGGGGGGCGCGTTCGAGACGATTTTCGTCGATCCCGAGGGACGACTGACCGAGGGCAGCCGCACGACGATCTTCGTTGAGCGCGACGGAAAGCTTCTGACGCCTGCGCTCGAGCGGGGCCTGATGCCGGGGATTTTGCGCGCCAAGCTGATCGACGAGGGCCGGGCCGAGGAGGCCGATCTTACGGCTGAGGATTTGGGCGGCGGCTTCTTCGTCGGCAATATTTTGCGCGGATTGATCCCGGCGCGTTTGGTCTGAGGTTCTGACAATGATCGACTGGATCACCGCTCATCCCGAGTAGCCATTGAGCTTGTCGAAGTGATCAGGTCGGACCATCTGGGAGATGACCCGACCTGATCACCGTATCGAAGGACCGTCCTTCGATACGGGCCTTCGACTTCGCTCAGTCCCTACTCAGGATGAGCGGTTTTTTGATTCGCGGGCCTTAGACCGCGATCGGGAAGCGGAGGAGGCGGTCGGTGATCGGGACCAGCGCCGACGCGCCGGGCCCGACCTTTTTCAAAATTTCGGGATGGTGGGCGTCGAGGCCGCCGGTCAGCGCGCCATAAGCGGGCAGGATCAGCTTGGTCGCGCTCGCCACATAGCAGCGGCGCGAGACGTGGCGGCCCTTCAAATTGACGCGCAGCTTCGGGTGATAATGTCCCGACATTTCGGGCGTGGGATCGTCAGCGATGGCTTCGTGGCGAAGGACGATCCCGCCGACATGGGCTTCCTCGACGATGCGGCCGCCGCAATGGTCGATGAAGCCGGCATCGTGATTGCCGACGATCCACACCCAGTCGAGCCGCGTGGTCAGTGACGTGAGCAGGTCGCGCGCCGCGGCGGGCAGCCGGTCGCAGCCGAAGCGGTCGTGGAACGAGTCGCCCAAGCAATAGAGACGGACGACCCCGCTGCGGTCGACGTCGCGCGCCAGCGCGGTCAGCGTGGCATGCGAATCATAGGGCGGGAGCATCTGCCCGAGCCGTGCGAACCAGCTCGCTTTTTCCAGATGCAGGTCGGCGACCAGCAGCGCCCGCTGGCTCGGCCAGTGGAGCGCGCCGTCGGGACTGGCGAGGAAATCGTGACCGGCGAACGAAAAGGGAACCATGGCACGCCTGTAAACCCGAAAGCGCCGCTATTCCAACTGGTTCATGATGTGATCGCGAAGCGCGCGGGCGTCGTGGAGCGCATTGTGGGGAACCGCGCTGTTGGCGGCGGTCGAGAAGCCTTGAAGCTGCTCATAGCGCAGCGTCATTGCGGGGACGGCGACCATCCGGCCGGGGCCGACGATCAGCAGCATCGCAAGCTGCGCCAGATCCTCGGGCCAGTCGGCGACAATCTCCGGCGCCGGGTCGTGCGCCAGCCATTGCGCAAGCGTCTCGGCGGCGGCGCGGCGGGCCATGGGCGGCGAGCGCAGCGCGTCGGGAACAGTGTCGAGATAGGGCAGGACATGGCGCTCGACCCAGGGATCGAGCGGGTCATCGAAGGCCAGCCTGATGTACAATTCCTCGCCGCGGTCCTCGGGCACGAGCGCAAGGCTCAATAGAGCGCCGCCGAAGCCATTATACTCGGTGTCGAGGAAATAGCGCATGCGACCGCGCTAATTGGGTTGCGGCTCGGCTTCCCCGCGCCGGCGCCGTTCTTCGGCCGCGCGCGCCTCGCGGCCGGCTTTCTCCTCGGCCTTGCGCACGTCGCGGCCACGCTTCTGATCGGCTTCGGACTGACTGGTGGTGGCGGCATCGACCCCGGCCGAGACGACCTTGACGGGCAAGGTGACGACATCGACCGCGGTGCTCGCGAGGGTGCCGACGACGCAGCCCGACAGAGCGAGCGGGAGGATCAGCAAAAGGAAAATCTTACGCATGAACAGTTATTGCCGCATTCAGGGCGCCGCGTCGATGCCCGATCAGTCGAGCCGCATCGCTTCGGCGGCGAGTGCCTCGGCCTCGATCAGCAGGGTCTCGTCGGCGGTGCCCGCAGGCGAGGCCTCGCGGCCGACGATGACCATCAGCGGGACGGCCATCGGCGTGATTCGATCGGCGGCGACATGGAGCATGGTCGCGGAAGCACGATCGACCAGCCGGACGAGCCGGCCAAGTTCGGTCAGGCGGGTCCGCGCATCGCTCCACGCCGCCCGCAGCAGGAGGTGCTCGGGCTCGTAGCGGCGAAGCACGTCGTAAATGAGGTCGGTCGAGAAGCTGACCTGCCGCCCCGACTTGCGCTTGCCCGGATGGTGGCGCTCGACCAGCCCGCCGATCACCGCCACTTCGCGAAAGGCCGACTTGAGCAGATAGCTCTGCTCGACCCAGTCGGTGAACTCGCGCTCCAATATGTCGGCAGAGAAGAGCGCCTTGGGGTTGGTGATCGGCTCGAGGCCGTAGGCGGCGAGGCCATAATCGTTGGCGACGAAGCCCAGGGGTTTCAGGCCGGCATTCTCCATCCGCTTGGTGATAAGCATGCCGAGCGACTGGTGCGCGTTCCAGCCTTCGAAGCTGTAGGCGACCATATAGTGGCGGCCATGATGCTCGAAGGTTTCGACCAGCAATTCGTCGGGCTTGGGCAGCGCCGATCGACGTTCCTGCACTTCGAGCCATTGGCGGACGTCGTCGGGGAAGCGGCCCCAATCCTCGCGGTCGCAGAGCATGTGGCGGACGCGGTCGGCGAGGTGGGTCGACATCGACATGCGCTGACCGCCGTAAGTGACGATCCGCGCCGACTTGGACGAGGCGTGGACGATGATGTCGCCGTCCTTGATCCGCTCGACCTCGAGGCTGAGCCCGGCGAAAAAGAAATGATCGCCCGGCGCAAGGGTCGAGGCGAAGCCCTCCTCGACCGTGCCGAGCTTGCGGCCATTTTTGAAGCGGACGGCGAGCAGGGGCGCTTCGACGATGATGCCAGCATTCAAGCGGTGTTGGGCCGCGACCGCCGGGCGGGTAATCCGCCAGCGGCCGGGCGCTTCCTCGACCAGGCGCTTATATTTGTCATAGGCGCGCAGGGCATAGCCGCCGGTAGCGATGAACAGGAGCACTTCGCGGAAGGCCGCGTCGGGCAGTCCCGCATAAGGCGCGGCGGAGCGGAGCTCGGCGAGCAGCGCCGCTTCCTCGAACGGGCCCGCGCAGGCCACCGCGAGAATGTGCTGGGCGAGCACGTCGAGCGTTCCCGGTCGGAAGGATTCGGGGTCGAGCTCGCCGGCGTCGATCGCGTCCAATGCGGCGCGGGCCTCGAGATATTCGAAGCGGTTGCCGGGGACGATCATCCCGCGCGACGGTTCGTCGAGGCGGTGATTGGCGCGGCCGACCCGCTGGAGCAGGCGCGACGAGCCCTTTGGCGCGCCCATCTGGCAGACGAGGTCGATGTCGCCCCAGTCGACCCCGAGATCGAGGCTCGAGGTCGCGACCAGCGCCCGCAGCTTGCCGTCGGCCATCGCGCCTTCGATCTTGCGCCGCGCCTCGAGCGCGAGGCTGCCGTGGTGGATACCGATCGCGAGGTTGTTGTCGTTGACCGCCCACAGGTCCTGGAAGATCAGTTCGGCGAGGCTGCGGGTGTTGCAGAAGATCAGCGTCGTGCGGTGCGCCTCGACCAACGCCATGACGTCTTTGGCGGCGTGGCGGCCGCTATGGCCCGACCAGGGGATGCGGCCTTCGGGGATGAGGATCGACAAATCGGGCTCGGCGCCGGGGTCCCCCATCACCAGGCGGATCGCGTCGATGTCGGCGTCGGGCGCGAGCCAGCTGCGATATGCGTCGGGATCGCCGACGGTCGCCGACAGGCCGACCCGGCGGAGACCGGGAGCAAGCGCCTGGAGACGCGATAGCGACAGGCTGAGCAGGTCGCCGCGCTTGTCCTTGGCGAAGGCGTGGATTTCATCGACGACGACGTTCTTGAGGCCGGCGAACATCAGCGCGCTGTCGGGGTAGCTGAGCAGCAGGCTTAGCGATTCGGGCGTGGTCAGCAGGATTTGCGGGGGGCGGATTCGCTGGCGCGCCTTGCGGTCGGACGGCGTGTCGCCGCTGCGGGTTTCGACCCGGATCGGCAGCTCCATCTCGGCAATCGGCGCCATCAGATTGCGCTGCACGTCGACCGCCAGCGCCTTGAGCGGGGAGACGTAGAGGGTGTGGAGCCCTTCCGCCGGCTTCTCGATCAGGTCGACCAGCGTCGGCAGGAACCCAGCGAGCGTCTTGCCGGCGCCGGTCGCGGCGACAAGCAATGTGTGCGCGCCGTCGTCCGCCGCGTCGAGCATCGCCAGCTGGTGCCGCCGCGGATGCCAGCCGCGCGCGGCGAACCATCGCTCGATGACCGGCGGAAGCGGGTTCGTCAGACGGCGTCGTCCTTATGCGCTCTGTCCTCGGCCTCGTAATTGGCCTTGGTCGCGCGCTCGGTTACGCCTTTGCTGACCTTCGACGAGCGGTTGCGCAGGATGACCCAGATGAAGAGGGCGAGAAGGATGATCGGGCCGACGATCGTCGCAATTCCCCAAAGACTCATTTCCTGCATGTGATGCCTTTCGTTGCGCAGCGGGAACCCCCCGGTGTTTCAGCGGCTATAACGTCGCTATGGCCCGCCTCGGTTCCTGGATCGAGCCTTTTCCCGAAGGCATCTACGTCAAACCCGCCGACGCGTGGGTCGATCCCTCGCAGCCCAAGGAGCGCGCGCTGGTTACCCACGGCCATGCCGACCATGCGCGCGGCGGGCACGGCGCGGTGTGGGCGACGCCGGAGACGCTGGCGATCATGGACGTGCGCTACGGCCAGCAGAATGCGAATTCGGTGGCTTATGGCGAGGCGATGCGGAGCGGCGAGGTCGAGGTCAGCTTCGTCCCCGCCGGCCATGTGCTTGGATCCGCGCAGATCATCCTCGATTACAAGGGCGAGCGGGTGGTGGTGTCGGGCGATTACAAGCGGCGTCCGGACCCGACCTGCGCGCCGTTCGTGGTGACGCCGTGCGACATCTTCATCACCGAGGCGACGTTCGGCCTGCCGGTGTTCCGCCACCCCGACACCGGCGCCGAGAT
>JALYQH010000288.1 GCA_030855945.1 Pseudomonadota bacterium
ACTCAAGCGTGTCGCCGAGCGACCGGCCAAGCGCGACCCGGCCGCTCCCTTCCCAGCCGGATCGGTCTTGGAACCGGCTGTCGGTCAGCAATGCGCCGCCGATGTCCGCTTCGATCAATCTTCCGTCGTCGATGGTCCAACGGTCCGCGCGCGCCTCGGCGCCCAGCGTCCACCCGCCGTTCGACCAGTTCGCGGCGCCGAACAGACCGGCAGTGGTGCTGATTCCGCCCGCCTCGCGCTGCCGCGTCGGCGCGCCGCCGATGAAGCGGAAATCCTCATTGGTTCCGCCCGTCACCCGCCGCCAGTCGGCGCCGACGCGCAGCCCGATTGCTCCGAACCTCGGTGCGACTTCGGCCCGAGCGCCCCAGCCGCGCGCTGGCACCCGCTGGTCGAGCACCTTGTTGGCGACGCTCCGGTCGTCGCCCACCGATGCGAACTGGCTGTCGAAGCGGCGGTCCTGGACATAGGCCAGCGCCGACCATCGCGTGGCACCGCCGCCGACCAGCCGCAGCGATGCGTCGGTCCCGCGCTGGCGATTGTCGCTGTGATCGGTACCGCGCGTGCGGCGGTCGGCGTAAGCCGACAGGCTGAGCTGGGCTTCGGTATCTGAGCCTAGCGACTGCACGACCCGCGCCCGCGCCGCGCCCTGGCGGTAGGGCGCGCGCTGGTCGGCAGCGCCGCGATCGGCTGCGACCACCGGCGCGAACCCGTCGCCGCGCGCAAAACTGCCGGATAGGCTAGCGAAGCCGCTGGTCCACCGCATTCCCGCCAGCAGCCGCGCGTCGAGCGAGTGGCGCGATCCCGCGGATATCAGCGCGTAGAATGGCTGACCGCCCTCGATCGACCGGCTATCGATATCGATCGTCCCAGCCACCGCGCCCGGCCCCGCGAGCCCGCTGCCCCCGCCGCGCACCACGCGGATGCGCTCGAGCGCATGCGGATCGAGCGCGGTGAAACCGATCCAGCCGCCGAACGGGTCGGCCTGCGGCACCCCGTCGAGCGTCACCAGCACCCGGCTTGCGGCATTGCCGCCGAGCCCGCGCAGGGTCAGCCCCTGGCTGGTCGGATGCGCCGAGCGCGAGTCCGAGCGCCGGAAGCTGGCGAGACCGGCGACATCGCGCAGCACATCTTCCATTCGCCCCGACGCCGAGCGCTCGATGGCTGCCCGATCGAGGGTGAGGCTGGCGACGAGCGGTTCGTCCTGCTCTATCCCGCGTCCAGTGACGATGATGACCTGCTCGGCGGGCTGGATCGCCGCTGCGGCGTCAAGCATCGAGTTTCATCCATGCCGGCTGCAAGGCTTCGGCGGGCACTTCGTCGACCCTGAGATGCGCTACGGCCAAACCCAGCTCGGGATAAGCGACCCGCACGCGCGCTTCGGGCGCCACCGCGATCGGTACTACGAACAGCCGGCGGTTGACCTTCGAGCGCCAGTTCATACGCGCGGTATTCTCCTGTCCGACAAAGCAGCCTTTGGTGAAACTGACCCCGTTCAACCCATCGGCATTGCATTCAAGCCAGAGGAGATCGCCAAGCTCGGCGCGTCCTTCGCAGACTCCAAGCCCAAGCCGATGCTCGATCCAGCCGCTTGCGGGATCGGACGCCGGCGCGAGCCACCGCTGCCCGAGCGCCGCAAGGCGCGGATCGGGCGAGCCATTACTGCCGATGCTCCAATGAACCACGAGGCTGTCGTCGCGCGCAATGGCGATTGACCGCCGCAAGCGATAGATAGTCAGCCGCTTGATTAGGTCGTCGGCTGCCGCCGCCTCGCAATCTAGCAACAGATCGTCCTTGTCGTTCCACACGATGAAATCGAACAGGCACTTGCCCTGCGGACTGAGCAGCCCCGCCCATACCGGCAGGGTTCCGGCAACGTCGGAGGTGACCAGACCCTGGAGGAAGCCAAGCACATCGTCGCCCGACAGACGAAGGATGGCGCGGTCGGGGAGGGTGGTTGCGATCATGAAGCTGAGGTAGGGGGTCGGCGCATCTTTCTCAATTCCGTTCGTCCTGAGCTTGTCGAAGGGCGGTTCTTGGTCCGAGGGACGAATTGGCCACAGACTCAATCACCATCCGCCGCCCCGATGACTGGCACGTCCATTTGCGCGATGGCGACATGCTGCGAGTGGTCGCGCCATTCACTGCACGCCAGTTCGCCCGCGCAATCATCATGCCCAATCTCGCGCCGCCCGTGACGCGCGTGGAACAGGCGGCGGCATACCGCGACCGCATCGCCTTCGCCGCCGGCTCCGGCTTCACGCCGCTGATGACCGCTTATCTGACCGACGACACCGATCCCGACGAACTGGAGCGCGGCGAGCGCGACGGCGTGTGGATCGCCGCCAAGCTCTATCCTTCCGGAGCGACCACCAATTCCGCTTCGGGCGTGACAAATATCGCGCGTGTCCGCCCAGCCCTGGCCCGCATGGAAAAAATCGGCATGCCGCTGCTGGTCCATGGCGAGGTGACCGACCCTGCGGTCGATATCTTCGACCGCGAGGCGGTGTTCATCGACCGCATCCTGTCGAAGCTGGTCTCCGACTTCCCCGGTCTCAAGGTCGTGTTCGAACATATCACGACCCGCGATGCCGCCGATTTCGTCTCCGCCGCACCACCGAGGGTTGCCGCGACGATCACCCCGCAGCATCTGATGATCAATCGCAACGCGCTGTTCGACGGCGGCCTGCGCCCCCATGCTTATTGCCTACCAGTCGCCAAGCGCGAGGAGCATCGGCTTGCGGTGCGCGCCGCAGCAGTCTCGGGCTCGCCCAAATTCTTCCTCGGCACCGACAGCGCGCCCCACGTCGCCGCAGCCAAGCAATCGGCATGCGGCTGCGCGGGTATCTTCAACTCCCCCTTCGCGCTCGAAGCCTATGCCCAGGTGTTCGACGAGGAAGACGCGCTCGACCGGCTTGAAGGCTTCGCCAGCGAGCATGGTCCGCGCTTTTACGGGCTGCCGCTCAACGACGGAACGATCACGCTCGCGCGCGGCGGCGTCCCAATTCCCGAGCGAACCGGCGAAGTCGTGCCGTTCGGCGCCGGCAGCAGCTTTGGTTGGCGCCTTGGCGCTTAGTCGGGCCGGCCAAGCCCACCGGGTCCGATCATGTCCCCGAAGAAATGCTCGACCCGGTCATAGCATTCGCAGGTCCGCGCCTCGAGCCCGGCACGGTCATTGACCTCGATCGTCCCGCGGCGCGTGGTGATCAGCCCCTCGGCTGAGAGCTGCTGAGCGACCGCGTTGACCGTCGTGCGCTGGACTCCGAGTAGCCCGGCGAGCGCTTCCTGGGTCAGGATCAGCCGGCTTCCCGATCGATCATGCGCGGTCAGCAGCCAGCGCGCCGCTCGCGCTTCGATCGGGTGGAAGGCGTTGCACGCCACCGACTGCATCACCTGCGCCAGCAGGAAATCGGCGAAACGGCAGAAAATGTTGCGCAAATGGCCGGATTTGGCCTTGGCCTGCTCGATGATGTGCATTGGCACGCGCGCCGCCGGACCGGCGACGATCGCCTCGGCGCGGGCAAATGCAGGGGCGTGCCCGCAACTGACGATACCCCCGACCGCGCCTTCCTTGCCGATCGAGGCGACTTCGATCGAGCGTCCGTCGGCCGGGTCGACGACCATCGAAATCATCGTCGAGCCGAACGGGAACACCGAGGAATCGACATCGATTCCGCGCCGCAGGATGCTGTCGCCAAGGTCGAGATGGATGATTTCCATCGTGTCGCGAAGGTCCTGGCGCAACTCCATCGGGAAAGTCGCCAGCAGGCGGTTGTCGATAAATGCCTGTTCGCACGCGGAAAGTGCCGTGTGCGCCGGATCGGTATCGCTCATCGGATAGACACTTTCCAGATACAGGCCGCTACAGGACGGCAAAGTTAATACGTTTCGGATACAAGATTCGTTGCCCAGGGTAACGACTAATCATTGCGCGCCCATAAGCCGGTTGAACGGCGCCAAAGGCTTCGCTACAGCCCCGCCTCGCGCCGCAGCCGGAGACGTGGGTGAGTGGCTGAAACCAACGCTTTGCTAAAGCGTCATACGGGAAACTGTATCGAGGGTTCGAATCCCTCCGTCTCCGCCAGGCAGTCTAACATATTGGGACATAACGAAAAACCTTTCCCCGGAAGCGCGCAATTCTGCGCCGTTCGCTCCGCCGTGTGTGTGGCAGCGCGATCGGCCTCTCGTCACGACGC
>JALYQH010000296.1 GCA_030855945.1 Pseudomonadota bacterium
GGCGACGCCGTGGGCGGCCGAGGTCGGCATCCTCTACGGGCGCGAGGCAGCCAAGCGCGGCGTACTCGTGGTCAACGATCCCGACAGCCTGTCGAAGGCGATCAACAAGCTCTATTTCCAAAGCTTCCCGCCCGAGGCGCGCGCCGAAACGCTGATCAGCCGGCACGAGTCCGACCTCAAGGCATTCGCCAAGGCGCACGGCGGCAACATCATCCTGAAACCGCTCCAGGGATCGGGCGGATCGGGTGTGTTCAAGGTCGATTCGGGCAGCAAGTCGAACATCAATCAGATGATCGAGGCGATCAGCCGCGATGGCTATATCATCGCCCAGGCCTATGTCCCGGCCGCGAAGAAGGGCGATATCCGCTTGTTCCTGATGAACGGCGTGCCCCTGCGGATCGGCGACAAATATGCCGCTCTGCGCCGCGTCGCGTCGAAGGACGACATCCGATCGAACATTCACGCCGGCGGCACCGCCGAAGCGGTCGAAATCGGCGAGACCGAGTTGCATGTTGCCGAGATCATCCGGCCGAAGCTGATCGCCGACGGGATGTTCCTCGTCGGCATCGACATCGTCGGCGACAAGATTCTCGAAGTGAACGTCTTTTCGCCGGGCAATCTCGGCAGCTGCTCGAAGCTCGCCGGGGCGGATTTCGCGGTGCCGATCATCGACTCGCTCGAGCGCAAGGTGTCGATCGCCAAGGATTATGCGCAGAAGTTCGACAACCGCAATCTGGCGGTGCTTTAGCGCAGCTCGTAGCCGGCCAGGCATTCGGACACCCACCGCGCAGCGACCAGCGCGCTCAGATCGCTTGGGTCGAGCGGAGGATCCCATTCGGTAAGGTCGATCAGCCGGACCTTCGCGTTACTCGCGAGCTGGCGCACCGCAGCGAAGAAGTCGTGCACCGGCATCCCGCCCGGCCGCGCGCCGGGGGCTCCGGGAAGCTGGGCGCGGTCGATCACGTCAATGTCGCAATCGACGACGATCGCCGCGCAATGCGCGACGTGCGCCAGCGCTGCCGAAACGGCTTCCTCGATTCCGCTTTGCCGAACCTGCTCGATCGTCACCACCAGGTGGCCGCCGTCCACTGCGTCGCGGTGCATCGCCGCCGAATTGGCGAAGCTCGCCAGTCCAATCTGAGCGATGTTGCTTCCCGGCAAACCATCCTCTCGCAGCGCTCGCACCGGATTGCCATTGCCGAGCCCGCCGCTCGTGTCACGCAGGTCGAAATGCGCGTCGAGCGTGATCAGCCCGATCTGGTCGAGCGCCAAACCCGTTGCCACTCCGAGCGCGTGCACGCCTGGCCGGGTCACCGCATTATTGCCGCCGACCAGCAGGGTCAGCGCGTGGCGCGCGACGCTCCGCGCACAGGCATCGCGGATCGGCACGGTCGCAGCGTCGATGCTCATGCCCTCGACCGCCGCATCGCCATGGTCGGCGATCCGGCTCGCGAGTTCGCGCTCCGTCTCGAAGTCGTAGCGCCCGATCCGCCGAAGCGTGGCGCGCAGCAGCGCCGGCGCAAGGTCGCACCGCCCCGGCGTCACCGATCCGGCCGCGAGCGGTGCGCCCACCAGCCCGACTGGCGCGCCAAGGGCTTCGGGCGCCTCGGCGGGGACGATCAGGTCGGTCAGATTGGGCCAGCTCATCCGCTTGACGCTAGCACCGCCCGTCTCCAATGCCACCCATCATGTGGGACCGCCTCCTGACCGATTGCCATGTCGCGACGATGGTCGCCGCGCCGGGGAATCCGCTCGGCGTGATGGTGAACGCCGCGGTCGGCATCGTCGACGGCCGCATCGTCCGCGTCGGCAAGCGCACCGAGCTCGCCGGTTTCCGTGCGAAGGAAGTCGTCGCCCTCGGCGGCGCCTGGGTCACCCCCGGGCTGGTCGATTGCCATACCCATCTAGTGTTCGGCGGTACGCGGGCCAACGAACATGCGATGCGCCGCGCCGGCGCTTCCTATGAGGACATCGCCAAGGCAGGCGGCGGGATCGCCTCGACCGTCGCCGCGACAAAGGCGGCCAGCGCCGACGAGCTCCGCATCACCGCCCGCCGGCGCCTCCATGCACTGATGAAGGGCGGGGTGACGACGATCGAGGTCAAGTCGGGCTACGGTCTCGACACCGCGTCGGAAATTCGGCTGCTAAACGCGGCGCGAGCGATCGCCAAGGACGAGCCGGTGCGGCTGGCGACCACCCTGCTCGCACTCCATGCGCTGCCACCCGGCGCGGACCGCGATGCCTATGTTAAAACGGTCACCGATGAGATGATTCCCGCGGTCGCCCGCGCAGGGCTCGCGACCAGCGTCGACGCTTTCTGCGAGACCATCGCTTTCACCCCGGCGGAGGTCGAGCGCGTGTTCACCGCCGCCCGCGCCAACGGCCTTCCCGTTCGCCTCCACGCCGAACAATTGTCCAACCAGAACGGCGCCGCGCTTGCCGCCAGCTACAAGGCGCTATCTGCCGATCATCTTGAGCATCTCGATCCGCTCGGCGCGCGCGCGATGGCATCGGCGGGAACCGTCGCGGTGCTGCTTCCCGGCGCCTTTTACGCGCTGCAGGAAACGAAAAAGCCGCCGGTTCAATTGCTCCGCGATAGCGGCGTCGCCATCGCCATCGCCACCGATTGCAATCCGGGCACGTCGCCGCTGCTGAGTCCGACGCTGGCGATGAACATGGCTTGCACCCTGTTCGGCCTGACCCCTGAAGAAGCGCTGCAAGGCATGACCATCAATGCCGCCCGCGCGCTCGGGCTCGCTCATGAGGTTGGCAGCATCGAGGCAGGCAAGGCCGCCGACCTCTGCGTATGGCGCATCGCAGAGCTGGCAGAGCTGGCTTACTGGATCGGCCATCCGGGGCCGGAGCGGCGGATATTCGGAGGACTGGACTCTTAACTTCCCCGCTCATCCTGAGTAGGGGCTGAGAAAGCAAAGCGCATCGAAGACCCGTATCGAAGGACCCTTCGATACGCCATTTCGGCAAGCTCAATGGCTACTCGGGATGAGCGGGATTCAATTGGAAAATCGCAGAGATAACAGCCGCCGCATCACCGCCCGCCGCGGCTCTGACATCAAGGCGAGGTATTGGACCACCGAGGCGGCGGTGCGGATGTTGATGAACAACCTCGACGCTGAGGTCGCCGAGGACCCGCAAAGCCTAGTCGTCTACGGCGGCATCGGCCGCGCCGCTCGAAATTGGGAAGCTTACGACAAGATCGTCGAAACCCTTGAACGCCTCGGCGAAGACGAGACCCTGCTCATCCAGTCGGGAAAGCCGGTCGGGGTGTTCAAGACGCATCCCGACGCCCCGCGCGTGCTCATCGCCAATTCCAACCTCGTCCCCAAATGGGCGAATTGGGAGAATTTCAACCGCCTCGATCGCGCCGGGCTGATGATGTATGGCCAGATGACCGCCGGCTCATGGATCTACATCGGCACCCAGGGCATCGTCCAGGGCACCCACGAGACCTTTGCCGAAATGGGCCGCCAGCATTATGGCGGCGACCTCAAGGGCAAATGGATCCTCACCGCAGGGCTTGGCGTGATGGGCGGCGCCCAGCCGCTCGCGGCGGTCATGGCCGGAGCCCATTGCGTCGCGGTCGAGGTGCAGGAAAGCTCGATCGAGAAGCGCCTCGCCACG
>JALYQH010000306.1 GCA_030855945.1 Pseudomonadota bacterium
TGACGGCCGCTCATCCTGAGTAGCCGGTGAGCTTGCCGAACCGGCGTATCGAAGGAACAGCTTACGCGACGACAGCTGAACCCCATCCCAATCACCGTGGATCAGCGCTTCCTTTCTCACCCGCGACCAGCCTTTGATTTGACGCTCGGCTCCGAACGCGCTGTCGCGATCGGGGAATTCCTGAGCCCAAACAAGGCTGACAGGCCGGTGTTTACTCGTGTAGCCACCGAGCGCGCCGCTATCGTGCGCCGCCAGTCGCGCCTCCAAATTGTCGGTATGGCCTGCGTAGTAAGCTCCGTTGGCGCAGCGCAGAACATACGCCCAAAAGCTCACAGCAATTTGTCGCGCGGTTCGGGCTTCGGCGCATCCGGCTCATCATTCACCGTTCCCGCGATGACCGCGAAATCGCCCGCTTCGGAAAAATCCTTATAGACCGAGGCGAAGCGGATGTAGGCGACGTGGTCGATTGCTTTCAGCCCGTCCATCACCGCCTGGCCAATGTCGTCGGTGGTGACGTCGTCGCCGCGGGTTTCGAGCTGGCGCTGAATGCCGCTGACCAATTGGCTGATCCGGGCCGCGTCGATGTCGCGCTTGCGGCAGGCGTGGCCGACCGCGCGTTCTAACTTGGCACGGTCGAACGGCTCTCGCTTCGCATCTTTCTTGACCACGGTGAGGTCTCGCAACTGGACCCGCTCGAAGGTGGTGAAGCGCGCCCCGCACCCCTCGCACTGCCGCCGCCGCCGGATTGCAGCGCTGTCCTCGGATGGGCGACTATCCTTAACTTGCGAGTCTTCGTGCGCGCAGAACGGACAACGCATTCGCTATCCCTGGTAGATCGGGAAGCGGGCGCACAAGGCGCGGACGCGGACGTTGACGTCACGTTCCATCGCCGGATCGCCCTTGGCAACGCCGGCGAGCACGTCCGCGACCATGTCGCCGATCTCCGCTAATTCCGCCTCGCCGAAGCCGCGAGTCGTGCCGGCCGGCGAGCCGACGCGGATGCCGCTGGTCTGCATGGGGGGGAGGGGGTCGAATGGCACGCCATTCTTGTTGCAGGTAATACCCGCGCGTTCGAGCGCTTCGTCGGCGTCCTTGCCAGTGATGCCGAGGGGGCGCAGGTCGACTAGCGCCAGGTGCGTGTCGGTGCCGTCGGCAACGAGATCGGCGCCGCGTTCTTTCAGGCGAGCCGCGAGTGTTTGCGCATTGCGGATCACCGCCTGGGCGTAAGTCTTGAAGCCCGGTTCGAGCGCTTCCCCGAACGCGACCGCCTTGGCGGCGATGACGTGCATCAGTGGGCCGCCCTGCAGGCCCGGAAACACCGCCGAATTGACCTTCTTTGCGATAGCCTCGTCGTCGGTTAGCACCATTCCCCCGCGCGGACCGCGCAGCGTCTTGTGGGTGGTGGTGGTGACGACATGAGCGTGGCCGAACGGCGTTGGGTGCTCGCCCGCCGCGACCAGTCCCGCGAAATGCGCCATGTCTACAAAAAAGACCGCGCCGACCTCGTCGGCGATGGCGCGGAATTTGGCGAAATCGATGTGGCGCGGATAGGCCGAACCGCCCGCGATGATCAACGTCGGGCGGTGCTCTTTGGCGAGTGCCTCGACCTGTTCGAAATCGATGAGGTGGTCGTCGCGGCGGACGCCATATTGGACCGCGTTGAACCATTTGCCCGACATCGCCGGGCGGGCGCCGTGGGTGAGGTGGCCGCCGGCGTCGAGGCTCATGCCGAGGATGGTGTCGCCGGGCTTGGTCAGCGCGAGCATCACGGCGCCATTGGCCTGCGCGCCCGAGTGCGGCTGGACGTTGGCGAAGCCGCAGTTGAACAATTGCTTGGCGCGATCGATCGCGAGGGTCTCGACCGCGTCGGAAGGCTCGCAGCCTTGGTAATAACGTCGACCCGGATAGCCCTCGGCATATTTGTTGGTCAGCACAGAACCCTGGGCTTCGAGCACCGCCTTGGAGACGATGTTCTCCGACGCAATGAGCTCGATCTGGGTCTGCTCGCGGACCAATTCGCTCTTGATTGCGGCGGCGACCTTGGGGTCGGCGGCGGCGAGGGTCTCGGTGAAAAAGCCGAGCGGCTGGACGTCGGTAAGGTCGGAGGCAGTGGCCATCGGGTCAGTCCTGGCTGGAGAGCATGTCGACGCGGCGTTGGTGGCGCCCGCCTTCGAAGTCGGTCGATAAAAAGGCGGCGACACAGGCCTTGGCCATTTCGGGGCCGATCAGGCGCGAGCCGAGCGCGATCGCATTGGCGTCGTTATGCGCGCGTGCCAGAGCAGCCGACAGCGGCTCGGCGACCTGGGCGCAGCGGCACGCCGAATTGCGGTTAGCGGCGATCGCGATTCCGATCCCCGACCCGCAAATGACAATGCCGCGCTCGGCTTCGCCCTGCTGAAGCGCCCGCGCCAGCCGTGCTCCATAATCCGGATAATCGACGCTGCCGGGGCCATTGGTGCCGAGATCGATTACCTCATGCCCGTCGTTGCGCAGCCAGGCGACAAGCTCGTCCTTGAGAGCGTATCCGGCATGGTCGGCGGAAAGGGCAATGCGCATGGCCGTCATCTAGGGGATGCGCCGGAGATTCGCTACCGCCGATTGGGATTCGGCGCTCAGTCCTTGAACCATTTTTGTGCCGACGCGCGTCGATGGGGACATCCCGGCCAGCAACACGGACGCCGCTTGCCGCCTAAAATGTCTTCTTGCAGGCGAGCCAGTCGCATTCCCCTGGTCTCCTGCTTCTTGACCGACGTCATCCAGCAGATCCACTCGTTGCGAGCCAAGTCGGTCAGACCGTTCCACCTGCCTTCCAGTGACGGATCGGTCTTCAGAGCGGCGCCGAGGTCTTCGGGCATCTTGTGGCGAAAGTCGGTTGATGCGGCGTCGATCGCAACCACGCGGTCAGGCCGCCTTGAGCGCCTGAAGCTCCAGCCGGTCCCAGATTTCGACGAGCGCTCCGGTCAGCTCGTCCATCATCTCGGCGGTGTGGCTCGGGCCGGGGGTGAAGCGCAGGCGCTCGGTGCCGCGCGGGACGGTGGGGAAGTTGATCGGCTGGACGTAAAGGCCATATTCGGCGAGTAGGATGTCGCTGATATGCTTGGCTTTGACCGGGCAGCCGACAAGCAATGGGACGATGTGGGTAACGCTGCGCATCACCGGCAGGCCAGCCTCGTAGAAGCGCGTCTTGAGCATCGCCGCTCCCGCCTGCTGCGCGGCGCGCTCAGTCCCCGATTGCTTCAGGTGGCGCACCGATGCGAGCGCTCCGGCAACCAGCACCGGCGATAGCGAAGTGGTGAAGATGAAGCCGGGCGCATAGCTGCGGATGCAGTCGACGATCGTCTTGTCGGCCGCGATGTAGCCGCCCATCACGCCGAACGCTTTCCCCAGCGTGCCCTCGATGATCGTCACCCGGTCGGCGAGCCCGTCGCGCTCCGAAATGCCGCCGCCGCGCGGTCCATACATGCCGACGGCGTGAACCTCGTCGAGATAGGTCAGGGCGCCGTAGCGGTCGGCGAGGTCGCAGATTGCCGCGATCGGGGCCACGTCGCCATCCATCGAATAGACGCTCTCGAACGCGATCAGCTTGGGCGTCTCGGGGTCTTCTTCCAGCAGCAATTGCTCGAGATGGTCGAGGTCGTTGTGGCGGAACACGCGCTTTTCGCAGCCCGAACTCTTGATGCCGGCGATCATCGAGGCATGATTGAGCTCGTCGGAGAAGATCACGCAGCCCGGAAGCAATTTGCCAAGCGTCGACAGCGCCGCCTCGTTGGAGACATAGCCGCTGGTGAACAGCAAAGCCGCCTGCTTGCCGTGGAGGTCGGCGAGCTCGGCTTCGAGATCGACATGATAATGAGTGTTGCCGCCGATGTTGCGGGTGCCGCCCGATCCGGCGCCGACATCGTGCAGCGCTTCCTCCATCGCCGCGATCACCGCGGGATGCTGGCCCATGGCGAGATAGTCGTTCGAGCACCACACCGTAATCGGCTTGGGGCCATTATGCCCCGCGAAGCAGCGCGCGTCGGGGTAGCTGCCCTTGGTGCGCAAGATGTCGATGAAGACGCGATAGCGCCCCTCGTCATGGAGGCGCTCGATCGCCGCCTTGAAGATGCTGTCGTAATCCACGCGGGTCCCTTCGCTCAGGCGCCCTTTACCGGGGCTTGGCGGGCATTTCCACTTTAAAGAGAGCGGACCTTCGTAAGCCCGAAGCGTGCCAGCGTTTCGGCAAGTGCGGCCGGGGGCGGCGCGGTGAATACCGCGATCCCTTGCGGCGGCGCGTCGGGCCACGGCTGGCCGGCCGTCAGCTGGACGATCCGCCGCGCGATGCCGGGGCCGCCGTCGATCAGCGCAATGCCGGGCCAGGCGGCTGCAATTTCCTCTGCGAGCAACGGGAAGTGAGTGCAGGCGAGGACCATCACATCGATCCCCTCGCCGCGCGGGGCCTCGCGCATTGGCTGAAGCGCGGCGCGAACCTTTTCTGGGTCGACCGCCTCACCGCGAAGTTTTGCCTCGGCCAATTCGACGAGCTCGGGGCTGCCGCGGCGGATGACGGTGCAATCGGCAGCGAAGCGAGCGGCGAGGTCGTCGACGTAGCGCTGGCGGACGGTGGCCGCTGTGCCGAGCACGCCGATGACGCGGCTGATCGACCGCTCGGCGGCTGGCTTGATCGCGGGAACGGTGCCGACCACCGGTATGTCGAGTGCGGCGCGAACATGATCGAGCGCGATCGTCGAGGCGGTGTTGCAGGCAATCACCGCGAGGCGCGGGCGATAGCGCTCGACCAGCCGCCCGAGCAGCGCCGGGACGCGCGCCGCAATCTCGGCTTCGGTGCGGGTCCCGTAGGGAAAAGCGGCATTGTCGGCGGCGTAGACGAGCGGGGCGTTAGGCAGGAGCGCGTGGGTCGGAGCGAGCACCGAAAGGCCGCCGACGCCCGAATCGAAGAAGAGGAGAGGGGCGTCGGGGTTCATGGGATTGGATGTGCTAGTCTTGCTCGGCCCCCGCAACCCCACCGTTCGTGCCGAGCGAAGTCGAGGTGCGCGGCGCAACGCCCCCCGACTTCGCTCGGGACGAACGACTCTGGGTCGGCTGGGATGGGTCTGGTTGCGGGGCCGAACCATTCTGCTACCAATTCGCGATGATCCCCGACCCGTACATCGCCCTCCTCGTCGGCTATCTCCTCGGCTCGATCCCATTCGGCCTGATCGTCACCCGGCTGAGCGGCAAGGGCGACCTTCGCGCGATCGGGTCGGGCAATATCGGCGCGACCAACGTGCTTCGCACGGGGTCGAAGCCGCTTGCCGCGACCACGCTGTTCCTCGACGTTTTGAAAGGCGCGCTGGCGGTTTGGCTGGCGCAGCGTTTCTGGCCCGAGGCGGTTAAGTTCGCCGCCGCCGGGGCGCTGGTCGGGCATCTCTATCCGGTGTGGCTCAAATTTCGCGGCGGCAAGGGCGTGGCGACGCTGCTCGGCATTCTTATACCGCTGTTTCCGCTCGGCGCCGCGATTTACGCCGCGGTGTGGGTCGGCCTGCTGATTGCAGTGCGGATTTCATCGGTGGCGGGGATTGCAGCGGCACTGTCAACGCCGATCGCCGCGGTGATCGGCAATGAGCGCTCGCTCTTCCCGATGCTGTTCGTTTTCGCCTTGCTGATCATTTGGAAGCATCGCGAGAATGTCCAGCGACTCAAGGCCGGAACCGAGCCGCCCGTCGGTCGCCGCGCCCGGTGAGCGCCGACCTTCTCGATCGGCTGCGACTGATCCGCACCCCCGGCATCGGACCGATTGCGTTTCGCCAATTGCTGCTTCGCTTCAGCAGCGCCGGCGAGGCGCTTGCCGCGATTCCCGACCTCGCCCGGCGCGGGGGCGGAAGCGCGCCCAAAATTCATTCCAAGGATGCCGCCGAACGCGAAATCGCGCGGGTCGAAGCGCTTGGCGCGCGCTTCCTTTCGAACGGACAAGTGCTCTATCCGCGTGCCCTGGCCGAGCTCGAAAATGCGCCGCCGCTGATCACCGCGAAAGGCGATTTGAAGCTGCTCGAGCGGCCGATGGTGGCGATCGTCGGCGCGCGCAATGCGTCGGCGGCGGCGTGCCGCTTCGCGCGCGGGCTGGAGCACGACCTTGGCCGCGAGGGCTCGGTGGTGGTGTCGGGGCTGGCGCGGGGGATCGACAGCGCGGCGCATGACGGTTCGCTCGAAAGCGGTACGATCGCCGTGATCGCGGGCGGGATCGACGTGGCTTACCCGCCCGAGAATGAAGCGCGCCAGGCCGACATCGCCGCTCGCGGGCTGCTGATCGCCGAAATGCCGCCCGGGACCGAGCCGCGGGCGCGCCATTTCCCCTATCGCAACCGAATCATCGCGGGCCTTGCCGCCGGCACGGTGGTGGTCGAAGCGGCGCCGCGCTCGGGCTCGCTAATCACCGCGCGGCTGGCGGGGGAAGCGGGGCGTGAAGTGATGGCGGTGCCGGGCTCGCCACTCGACCCGCGCGCGCAGGGCTGCAACGGCCTGATCCGCGATGGCGCGACGCTGATCCAGAATGCGGCCGACGTGATCGAGGCGCTGACCCCGATCGCCGGCCGCGTCGCCAGCCAGCGCTATCCGTTCGACCATGACGCGCCAGCCGCGCCAGCCGCGCCGGTCGAAGCCGAGCCCGACCTTCGCGCGCGGATCGAGCAATTGCTCGGCCCCTCGCCGGTTCCGGTCGACGAGCTGGTCCGCCAGTCGGGCGCCGCGGCGGGCGCGGTCCAACTGGTCCTGCTCGAACTCGA
>JALYQH010000307.1 GCA_030855945.1 Pseudomonadota bacterium
CCCTTGCCGGGCGAGATGCCATGCGCGCCGAGCAGCAGGCCCTTGCACTCGTGGCGCGCGACTCCGACCAGCAATTGGGCATAATCGGTGTCGGCGATATTGGCGGCCAGCACCGCGTCGTCGGCCGCTTCCTCGCGCAATTGATGAGCTTCGCGGGCGAGCAGCCAGGCGAGCGGATTGAACCAGAAGATGGCGGTCGCAACCCGCGCAAGCATCAGCTTGGCCCAATCGAGGCGGGCAACGTGCGCAAGCTCATGGGCGATGATCGCCTCGGCCTCGCCCGACGCCGCAAGCGCTTCGTCGTTGAGCAGGATAACCGGGCGCATCAGACCCCAGCTGATCGGCGAAGTCAGCTCGTTGCTGGTGAGCAAGGCGGTGCCGCTCTTGAAGCCCATCCGGCGCTGGGCATGGGCGAGCGCGCTGAGCCAGACCGGATCGACCAGCACCTGCGCGCGGTTTCGAAGCGCGATCAAGCGAAGCAGCGCCAGCAGGGTGATCAGGAGCAGGGCAATGGCCGGGGCGGCGTAGGCGTAGGGCGTCCAATCGAAGGCTGGCGTCGCCTCGGCCGCGGCCGGCGTGACGATCGGACCGCCGAAGGCTTCAATGGCGCTTGGGTCGAGGGCTGGAGCGCTTGGCTCCAACACCGTCGCGGCAACCTCGGCGCTCGGCGAGGCAGGCGTCAGGGCTTCGGGAAGCGCGATGTGGAGCACGGGAAGCGCTAGGCTGGCGAGCGGCAAGGCAACCAAAGCGAGCAGTCCGAGATGCGCGATCCATGACCGATCGGCCGACGAGCGGCGGCGAGTCAGGTGAAGCAGAAGCAGCGTCACCCCGGCGATGAGCAAGGATTTAAGCGCAAGCCCGACCAGCGTTTCCATCTTATGCTCCCTTGGCCAGGCGCGCGCGGGCGATCATCGCCTCGAGCTCGTCGAGTTCATCGGTGTCGAGTTTGTCGGACATGCCGAGCAGCGCGGTTGCGGCGCTGGCCGGCGAGCCGTTGAAGAAGGTCTTGACCACGTCGCCGAGCGCGGACTTGCGCGCTTTCTCGTCGGACATGGTCGGGGTGAAGAGGAAACCGCGGTCCGATTCCTCGCGGCGCACGAAGCCCTTGTCCTCGAGCCGCTTGAGCATCGCCCGCACCGCGGACCCGCTGAGGCGGTCGGGCAAGGCGTCGCAAATGTCGGCGACAGCCATCTCGCCGCGCTGAAACAGCAGGTCGACGATCTGGCGTTCACGAGGGGGCAGGCTATTTAACATTGACGATTCTCCGCGCTACATTTGTAGTGGTGCTACATTTGTAGCGTGGATGCAAGAGCTAATTCGACCAACGGACGAATGGTGGTTCGCAGCCCTAGCAATCCTCGAGCGGCTTGCCGCGGGTTTCCTTGAGGAACAGGATCGTGACAATCGCCGACAGCGCGGTGAAGCCGACCGCATACCAAAGCCCGGCATAGATATCGCCGGTGATGGCAACGATGGCGAAGCTGGTGACGGGCAGGAAGCCCCCGACCCAACCGGTGCCGACATGGTAGGGCAGCGACATTGCGGTGTATCGGATCCGGGTCGGAAACATCTCGACCAGTGCGGCCGCCTGCGGGCCGTAGAGCGCGGTCGCGGCGACGACGAACAGGAACAGGATCAGCAGCAGGACCGGATAGTCGATCGCATCAGGATCGGCCGAGGCCGGGTAGCCGGCGGCGACAAGCTGGGCCTTCAGCCGGTCGGCGGTATCGGTCTTGAGAGTCTTCAAGCCGGCATCGTCGAGCGCTTCGCCGCCAGGCACGAGGAGATTGGCATTGCCGACGCGGATCGCGGTCGTGCCGTCGGTCAAGGGGGCTTCGCGATAGGAAATGCCGCGCGCAACGAGCAGGCTCTTGGCTACGTCGCAGGCACTGTCGAAGCGCCGCGTCCCGGTCGGGTCGAACTGGGCCGAGCATTGCGCCGGATCGGTAATGACCACCACCGGGTTCGCGCGCTGCGCCTCGACCAACGCCGGATTGACCGACGAGGCGATGAGGTTCGAGCCGGGGAAGTATAGCACGAGCGCCAGTAGCATCCCGCCGAGCATCACCGGCTTGCGGCCGACGCGGTCGCTGAGCGCGCCGAAGAAGACATAGAGCGGCGCGCTGACCAGGGTCATGGCGATCAGCAGCATGTCCTTGGTCGCGGGCGGCATCCCGAGCGACTTTTCGAGGAACACCTGCAGATAGAAAAAGGTGAAATACCACACCGCGCCCTGCGCGCACATGATGCCGAAGAAAGCGATCGCTACGCGCTTAAGGCTGTCCTTGCGGGCGAACGCCTCGGTCAGCGGCGCCTTGCACACTTCACCGTCGTCGCGCAGCTTGGCGAAAGCGGGGCTCTCCGACAGCTTGACGCGCATCCACACCGAAATCGCCAGCAGAACGACCGACATCAGGAAGGGAACCCGCCAGCCCCAGGCGGCGAACGCTTCCTCGCCGAGAACGGTGCGGGTGGCGAGGATGACGAGCAGGGCGGCGAGCAGCCCGAAGGAGGCCGATGACTGGATCCAGCCGGTGGCGGCGCCGCGCTTGTCGTTTTCCGAATGCTCGGCGACGTAAATTGCCGCGCCCCCATATTCGCCGCCGAGTGCGGTGCCCTGGCAGATGCGCAGGAAGACCAGCAGGATCGGGGCGACGATTCCGGCCTGGGCGTAGGTCGGCAGCAGCCCGATGGCGAAGGTCGCGCCGCCCATCAGGCTGACGGTGGTGAGGAAGGTCGCCTTGCGGCCGACGCGGTCGCCCATCACCCCGAAGATGATCGCGCCAAGTGGCCGGAACGCGAAGCCGACCGCGAACAAAGCGAGCGCGGCGATCAGCGCCGAGGTCGGCTCGAGCCCGGTGAGGAATACCTTGGCGATGATCGGCGTCAGCGACCCGAAGATGAAGAAGTCATACCATTCGAACGCGGTCCCCGCCGACGAAGCGGTGACGACGCGCGCCATCGACCATGGTTTTTGTGTAGTGCTGTCGCTCATCACGTTCCCCTTGCCGATGAGGGATAGCAAGTGGCAGCGCTGCCGCAAGAGGTCGATCAACAGCAGGCCGCTGCGTTATTCACTTCATTAAGAGTCAGGCGAGGATGCCCGCGATGGGTGGAAAGATACGGTAATGGGCCGCGCTTCCGGTTGATCTGGAAGGGTGGCTGTCCCCCGGTCATGATGGAGTGACGGGGTTCCAGCTGTGGTGGCGCGAGCCCCGCTAGCCTGATGGAGGAC
>JALYQH010000317.1 GCA_030855945.1 Pseudomonadota bacterium
GGCGCCGGTGATCGTCCCTGCCGAAGCGCCGCGCACAATCATCGCCGACCGCGCCAGGGCGCCCGACAAGGGCAAGCGGCCCGCGCGGGAGCGGCAGCCTTCGCTCGCGCTGGGCGATGCCTACACGCTGCCGACGCTCGATTTGCTCGAGGCGCCGCCGGTCAGCGGCCGGGCGCAGATCGATCGCGCCGGGCTGGAGCGCAACGCGCGCCTGCTCGAATCGGTGCTCGAGGATTTCCACGTCCGCGGCGACATCGTCGAGGTGCGGCCCGGCCCGGTGGTGACGATGTACGAGCTTGAGCCGGCCAGCGGCATCAAGGCGAGCCGGGTGATCCAGCTCGCCGACGACATCGCCCGCAACATGTCGGCGCTCTCGGCGCGGGTCGCGACCATCCCCGGCCGCAGCGTGATCGGCATCGAATTGCCCAACGCCAAGCGCGAATCGGTCGTGCTCAGCGAACTCGTCGGCAGCCAGGCCTATGAGGATCAGAACATGTCGCTGCCGTTGATCCTCGGCAAGAATATCTCGGGCGACCCGGTCATCGCCGACCTCGCGCCGATGCCGCACCTGCTCGTCGCCGGCACTACCGGATCGGGCAAGTCGGTCGGCCTCAACTGCATGATCCTGTCCCTGCTTTATCGGATGACGCCTGACGAGTGCCGGATGATCATGATCGATCCCAAGATGCTCGAGCTCAGCATCTACGACGACATCCCGCATCTGCTTTCGCCCGTGGTGACCGAGCCGGGCAAAGCGATCCGCGCGCTCAAATGGACCGTCGAGCAGATGGAGGAACGCTACCGGATGATGGCCAGCCTCGGCGTGCGTCAGCTGGCGAGCTTCAACCAGAAGGTCCGCGACGCCAAGGCCAAGGGCGCGCAATTGGGGCGCAAGGTGCAGACCGGCTATAATGCCGAAAGCGGCCAGCCGATCTACGAGACCGAAGAGCTTGAATATGAAGTGCTGCCCCAGATCGTGGTGGTGGTCGACGAGCTTGCCGACCTGATGATGACCGCTGGCAAGGAAGTCGAATTCCTGATCCAGCGTCTCGCCCAGAAAGCGCGCGCCGCCGGCATCCATCTGATCATGGCCACCCAGCGGCCGTCGGTCGACGTCATCACCGGGGTGATCAAGGCCAATCTGCCGACCCGCATCAGCTTCCAGGTGACGTCGAAGATCGACAGCCGAACCATCCTCGGCGAGCAGGGCGCCGAACAATTGCTGGGCAAAGGCGACATGCTCTACATGCCGGGCGGCAAGCAGATATTGCGCGTCCACGGCCCGTTCGTCAGCGACGACGAAGTCCGCGCGGTCGCCGACCATTGGCGCAAGCAGGGTGTTCCCGACTATATCCAGGCGGTCACCGAGGAGCCCGAGGATGGCGGCTACATCTTCGATGGCCAGCCGGTCGGCGAGGACGACGCCGAAACCCAACTTTACCGCAAGGCGATCCAAATCGTCGCCGAAAGCCAGAAGGCTTCGACCAGCTACCTCCAGCGCCAACTCCGCGTCGGCTATAATAGCGCAGCGCGGCTGATCGAGCGGATGGAGAAGGACGGCCTGGTCGGCGTCCCCGACCACGTCGGCCGCCGCGAAGTGCTGATCGACACCGAAGGCCACGCGATCTGAGCGGAGGACCAGGGATTCACGAACGAATCCAGACGTGATACGGTCGATGAGGAGGAATGGCCGATGGACGCGCACAGGCTGACAGCTGAGGTTGAGCGTAACTACGACTTCTTTCAACGCTCCATGTCCGGCTTTCTTCCCGACCATTACCGAGAATATGCCCTGCTCCGGCACTGCGAAGTCGTCGGCTTCTTTGCCGATGCAGGAAAGGCTGAAGAGCGGGGAGAGACGTTCGCCGACGGCTTATACTCGATTCAACTGGTTGACCCGGAACCGGTCAATCTCGGCCTCTATTCGAATGGCTGAACTCCGTTGGCGGCATGAGGGTCAAAGGCTCGTACTGCCGATCGCGATACTGCCCTCTCTGGTCGCTCCAAATGCAAATCAGATCGAGATTGTCGAAGGTCTGATTGATACCGGTGCGACGGGAACGGGCCTCCGGCCGGACGTCGCCGATCGCCTTACCCTGCGGGCGCGTGGGCGACGGCGTATATTGACCGCTAATGGTGATATCATCGTGCCCGAGTATCGACTTCGCGTCGGCTTCTTTCCGGGCTCGTTTGATGGCCCCGCGGAAGCGCCAACGTCGAGTTTCCCGACCGTTCTCGATTTCGGAATCTTGGCCCATGCGCTGCGGCCGGGCTTTCCATATGCGGCACTGATCGGGATGGATTTGCTTCATCGCTGTGATCTGATTGTGCTTCGCGATCACACTGCTCGGCTAGTCCTTCCCTGAACCTCAGGGAACCTCGAGGTTCAGGGCGCATTCAATGGCAAAGGGCCAGTCACTGGCCAACCTTCCAGGAGATTTGCATGTCCTTCGCTTCCCCCTTCGCGCGCGCCCTCGTTCCGGCTTTTGCGGTTCTCGCGCTGGCCGCTCCGGCACCGGCCGCGCCGGCCGACGATCTGCGCGCGGTTGAGAGCCATCTTGCCCAGACCCAGTCGATGGTCGCCCAGTTCGTCCAGACCGATGGCAAGGGCCGCAAGCTGAGCGGGACGCTGTCGCTCAAGCGCCCCGGGCGGATCCGCTTCGAATATGGCCGCGGTGCCAAGATGCTGCTGGTCGGCAATGGCAAGACGCTCAATTTCCTCGACTATGAAGTCGGGCAAAAGTCGAGCTGGCCGGTGGCCGACTCGCCGCTGTCGGTGCTGCTGTCGGCCAATCCCGACCTCGGCCGCATCGCGCGCATCATGCCGTCGGAAGATCCGCGCGTGGTCGTCGTCCGCGCCCGAGATGCGCGCCGGCCCGAATTCGGCACGCTGGTGCTGGCGTTCATGAGGGCTCCCGGCGCGCCGTCTGGACTGCGCCTCGAAGGCTGGACCGCGATCGACGCGCAGAACAAGAAGACCACGGTTCGTCTCGACGGCCAGCGCTACAATGTCGCAGTCCCCGAAAGCGCCTTCACCTTCACCGAGCCCAAGCGCAAATAGCGACGTATTTCGTCCCGAATCGCAACGGTTAAGCGTGGCGACAGGCTTGGCGCAATATATGGAATGGCGATCGCAATGGGGTCTTGGGGTTTCCCCCTGTTACCCTCGAACCCCGCGATCACCTTGCGTGACGAACGCTTGGTTGGCCCTCGCTCCATGCCCCCGGAGCGGGGGCCTTTTTTCTTGGCCGGCGGCGCAGCTCCGGAAAGGCCCAAACGGCCTTTGCTCGGGCAGGCAAGGCTGGCCCAGGTGCTCGCAATGACGAATAGAGGTCGCTAAGCCCCCGTCCGATGACCAAGCTCAAGATCGCCTCGTGGAACATTAATTCGGTGCGCGCCCGCGCCGACATCATCGGCCGCCTGCTCGACGAGGAGCAGCCCGATATCCTTTGCCTCCAGGAAACCAAGGCGATGGATGCGGTTTTCCCCGCCGGCCTGTTCCACTCGCGCGGCTATGTCCATCACGAACTCAACGGGCAGAAGATGCACCACGGCGTCGCCATCCTCAGCCGCCTGCCGCTCGCCGATAGCGGCCGTCACGACTGGCAGGACAATGGCGAAGCGCGCCACGTCGGCGCCCGTCTCGCCTGCGGCATCCGGCTCGAAAATGTCTATGTCCCCGCCGGCGGGGATATTCCCGACCGGACGCTCAATCCCAAATTCGGTCAGAAGCTCGACTTCATCGAGCGGATGACGCGCTGGTCGGAGAAGTTGGCTGAGCCGACTTTGATCGTCGGCGATTTCAACATCGCGCCGCTCGAATGCGACGTATGGAGCCACAAGGCGTTGCTTGGGGTCGTAAGCCATACGCCGATAGAGGTCGAAGCGCTTGAGCGGCTGCGCGCCGCGCACGACTGGGTCGATCTCGGCCGCCGCCACATCCCCGCCCCGGAACGCAATTTCACCTGGTGGAGCTACCGGTCGGCCGACTGGACCGTCAACGACCGCGGCCGCCGGCTCGACCATATGTGGGCTTCACCAAGTCTCGCCGCGCAAGCGACGGTCCACCGCGTGCTCGAGCCGTGCCGCAGTTGGGAGCGGCCCTCGGACCACGTCCCGCTGATCCTCGAGCTGGAGCTGTGACGGAGCCGGCGGGGCTCGACCGAGCGATCGCCGCGCTTCGTGCCGGGCGTCCGGCGGCGCTGTCGGGCCAGCCGCTGCTGGCGGTCGAGACGGCCACCGCCGCGATGCTCGGCCTGCTCGATCCTGAAGGTGGTGCCCGGCTGCTGCTCAGCGGACCTCGCGCCGCCGCGCTCGGGCTTGGCAATGAACGCGACGCCGCCGATCCTGAATTGCCCGTCCTGCTCCAGCGCTGCTCGTGGCTTGGGCAGGGCGAAGCGCTGGCGCTCGCCGACCCGGGCCGTGACCTCGCGCGCGCCCCGATCGGCCCGCTCGCCTCGCTCGCCTGCGCTGACGTGAAACTTTATTTGGCCGCGCTCGCTCTTGCGCGGCTTGCCGGGCTGCTCCCGGCGCTGTGGCTGCTTCCGCCTGAAACCGGCGTCACGACGTCACTTGAGGCGAGCGCGCTGGACACGCCGGTGCGCGCCGAGATCGTCGCGCGCGCCTCTCTTCCCCTTGACGATCTCCCCCCTAGCCAGCTGGTCGCGTTTCGCGATCCGGCCAGCGGCGAGGATCATGTCGCGCTGGTGATCGGCGCATACGGGGGCGAGCCGCCGCTCGTCCGCCTCCACAGCGAATGCCTCACCGGCGATGTGTTCGGCAGCCTCAAATGCGATTGCGGCCCGCAATTGAGGCAGGCACTGGCGTTAATTGGCGCGGCTGGCGGCGGCGTGCTGCTTTACCTTCGCCAGGAAGGACGCGGGATCGGCCTCGTCAACAAATTGCGCGCTTACCAGCTCCAGGATCGCGGGCTCGACACGGTCGACGCCAACCGCCGCCTGGGCTTCGCCGACGACGAGCGCGATTACCGCATGGCAGCGGCCATGCTCCGCGCCCTCGGTATCGACCGCGTCCGCCTGCTGACCAACAACCCTGCCAAGCTCGCCGGGCTCGAACATGAGGGCATCGCCGTCGAAGCCCGGGTAGCCCACCACATGACGACCAATCCCCACAACGCCGACTATATCGCGACGAAAAGGGCGAAGAGCGGCCACCTTGACTAAATGTCGCCGATTTTTCTTCTAACCCACTCGGACGACCAGCCTCGGCTGCGTCCGCCGTCTGCGCCCGTATATCAAAAGCGCAAGCTGAGAGCTAAGGTCGTTCAGGGGGAGATGTCATGCGTTTTCTTGTAATCATGGCCGCTCTGGCGTTGCCCACGTCGGCTTGGTGCGCTGCGCCATCTTTTCCTGCTCGGCAGGTGGGCGACATTTTCGAGATCCGGCACGAATATCAGTCCGAGGATCAGACAGACGATGGATCGTCCTCGGGCAGTTCGGGGTCAAACCATGATCGTCGAGCGAGTGATTGGCGTTCGCGCGATGGCCTGGAACTGGAATATGATTTCCCGAAGGACTCCACTGAAGAGGATCGATCCCGCGAGTGGCAGTTCCCCGCGCACATCTTCAGGCCGTTCCGCGGGGCGCCGCAATTGCTCAACCGTGCCGACCTGGAGGCGCGGATCGATGTTTGGCTCAAGAGGTGGAAAATAGGCCGCGAGACATGTGGGAAATGGATTTTCACATGGAATGCATTCAAGATCGAATGCGATCCCCAGTCGGTGATCACATCGCTGGAGCAGTATAACCTCTGGGTTCCCGAACTTGCCGAGGGCACCCCGTATCGAACTCCGCAAGCACGAGAAGCGGCGCCACTGAAACGACTTGCAGGTTCAATCCCTGCATCGTTCGTCGCTCAGTTGATCGTCGACCCTGACAAACTACGCCAAGAGCAGGCCGAAGCAGACGTCATAGTCTCCCAAATGATAGGCAAGCCCCAGACACTGGACGAAGCGCTTCGCGCCCGATCGTCGGAGACGGCATCCGGATCGGTTATCGTGACATTCGATACGGACGGGTCGGGGCGGGTTCGACAGCGAACCGAGGTGGTGAAGCTCACGATCAGAGGCCCGGACGGAAAGGTCGAGACAAAAAGAAGGACCGAAAAGGTCGAGCGGCGTAGGCTCGGCGGGCCAAACTAGCTGGGTTCGGCTAGAGGTTACCCTATCGCTTCTTCCTCGAGCAACCGCTCCGCCGCCTGCCGCATCCACAGTTCGGCATAGAGCCCGCCCTTCGCCAGCAACTCGCCGTGCGTGCCGCGCTCGGCGACTTCGCCGGCGTCGAGTACGACGATCTGGTCGGCGCCGACGATCGTCGACAGGCGGTGGGCGATGACGATCGTGGTGCGGTTGCGCACGACGCCGTCGAGCGTCGCCTGGATCGCTTCTTCGGTGCGGCTGTCGAGCGCGCTGGTCGCCTCATCGAGGATCAGGATCGGCGGGTCCTTGAGCAAGGTGCGTGCGATGGCGACGCGCTGCTTCTCGCCGCCCGACAGCTTCAGTCCGCGTTCGCCGACCATCGATTCATAGCCGCCCGGCAGCATGGCGATGAAGCCGTCGATCGACGCGCCGCGCGCCGCGGCTTCGATCTCGTCCTGACCGGCGCCCTCGCGACCATAGCCGATGTTGTAGCCGATCGTGTCGTTGAACAGCACCGTATCCTGCGGGACGATCCCGATCTCGCCGCGAAGGCTCGCCTGGGTTACGGCGGCGATGTCCTGTCCGTCGATAGTGATCCGGCCCGAGGTTGGGTCGTAGAATCGGTAGAGCAATCGCGCCAAGGTCGACTTGCCGGCCCCTGACGGCCCGACCACCGCGACGCTCGTCCCCGCTGGCACGTCGATGGTCACGCCTTTCAAAATGATCCGATCGGGCTCGTAGCCAAATCCGACATCCTCGAAGCGGACATGGCCCTCGCTCACCACCAGCGCCGCCGCCCCCGGCGCGTCGACGATCTCGGCCGGGGTGTCGGTCAGCTCGAACATCGCCTCCATGTCGATCAGCCCCTGGCGGATCGAGCGATAGACCCAGCCGAGCATGTCGAGCGGGCGGAACAGCTGCATCAGCATGGTATTGATGAACACCACGTCGCCGGCAGTGAAGCGGCCTTCGCTCCATCCCCAAACGGTATAGGCCATGGCGCCGGCCATCATCAGGTTGGTGATCAGGCTCTGCCCGACATTGAGCCAGGCGAGGCTGGTCTCGTTGCGGACGGCGGCGCGCGTATAGCCTTCGATCGCGGCGTCGTAGCGTTTCGCCTCGCGCTCCTCGGCGCCAAAATATTTCACCGTTTCGTAATTGAGCAGGCTGTCGACCGCGCGCCCGATCGCTCGATTGTCGACGTCGTTCATTTCGCGCTGGAGGTGGGTTCGCCACTCGGTCACGCGGCGGGTGAAGACGATGTAGACGACCACCATCACCAGCGTCGCCGCGACCAGGCCGGGGCCGAACTTGATGTAGAAAATGACGCAGGTCGCGATCAGCTCGATGATTGTCGGGGCAATGTTGAACAGCAGGAAGTAGAGCATCATGTCGATGCTCTTGGTGCCGCGCTCGACGACCTTGGTGAGGCTGCCGGTGCGCCGCTCGAGGTGGAAGCGCAGGGAGAGCGCGTGGACGTGGCGGAACACCCGTGCCGACAGCCGCCGAGCCGCCGACTGGCCGACCTTTTCGAACACCGCGTTGCGCAGATTGTCGGCGAGCACGCCGCCGAACCGCGCGCCGGTGTAAGCGAGGACGAGGATCGCCGCCGCCGTCCACGCCTGGCGGTCGCCGCTCATCGCATCGACGATCGCCTTGTAAGCGAACGGCATCGCCAGCAGGATCGCCTTGCCAATCAGCACCAATATCAGCGCGATCACGACGCGGAAGCGGAGCTCGGGCTCGCCCTTGGGCCACAGCATCGGCAGGAACCGCCACAATACCGCAAAGCTGCCCTTGGCCTGATCCTGTTCGGGCGCGGCGCTGCTCATCGGCGCTCGACGTAGGGTGCGCATGGCCCATCCGCAATCAATGCGACGAACCGATTGGAACCAATGCCATTTTCCACCGGTTTAACCGTCAAGTTCCAAGCGGAGAATGTCATGGGCCCCGGTTTCTTCTTCATCGCCATCCTCGGATGCGCCGACGGCTCCGCTGCATGCACCCAGGTCGCGGCGCTGCCGACCCGTTATGAAAGCCAGGCCGCCTGCTCCGCCGCGACCGGCCCGACGCTCGCCGCCAGTACCCAGTTCGACTATCCGACCCTGCTTGCCGAGTGCCGCCCGGCAAAGGCCCCCGCCGCCAGCCGCGCCGAGCCGCGCAAGCGCATTCCGACGGGCGCCCGCCAAGGCTGACCCGGTGAGCGATACCGCTACCGAGCCGATGATCCATGAGGATGGCCTGCCGGGCCACGAAAGCAGGCTCGACCCCAAGCCCGAGTGGCAGCCGCGCTACCCCGGTTCGGGGCGGCTTGAGGGGAAGGTCGCGATCGTCACCGGCGCCGACAGCGGCATCGGCCGCGCGGTCGCCGCCCTCTATGCGCGCGAAGGCGCCGATGTCGCGATATTCTACCTGTGCGAGCACGACGATGCCGAGAAGAGCAAGGCGATCGTCGAGGGAGAAGGCCGTCGCGCCATCCTCATTCCCGGCGATCTCGGCGACAAGACCTTTTGCGAGAGCGCGGTGCAAAAGGTCATCGATACGTTCGGGCGGCTCGACATTCTCGTCAACAATGGCGGCGAGCAGCACCCCGACGAAGACATTACCGACATCACCGAAGAGCAATTGAAGCGCACCTTCCAGTCGAACATCTATTCGATGTTCTACATGGTCCAGGCCGCGCGGCCGCACCTCAAGAAAGGCGCGGCGATTATCAACTGCACCTCGATCACCAGCTATCAGGGCAGCGAGAATCTGCTCGATTATTCGGCGACCAAGGGGGCGATCACCGCCTTTACCCGATCGCTGTCCGAAAATCTGGTGGGCAAGGGCATTCGGGTCAACGCGGTCGCGCCCGGACCGATCTGGACTCCGCTCAACCCGTGCGGCGGCCAGCCGCCCGAGGATATTCCCGAATTCGGCAAGGACACGCCGATGGGCCGCCCCGGCCAGCCCAACGAGGTCGCCCCGGCCTTCCTATTCCTCGCCTGCGAGGACAGCTCCTACATGTCGGGCCAAGTGCTCCATCCCAACGGCGGGACCATCGTCAACGGCTAATTGTGGGAAATATTCCCAACTATTTGCAGTGAAATCTCCCAATCGCAAATGCCGATGATTGATTTATAACGACTTTCCTCAATTGGCACGCTCCCTGCATTATGAGGTCGAGCCCGATCCTGGGTTCGCCAAAAGGGAGATTTTCAATGTTCGTTTCCGACACCCGCCAGATCGCCGTCAGCTTCGCCGGCGCGTTCCTTACCGCCATGCTGTTCGTCACCACCGCCGTCGGCCCGCTTCCGATCGTCTGACCCTCGCGCTTTTCAGGAGACTTTGAATGACCGGACGTTTCGTTCTCAACCCGGCCCGAGGCAAGCTCATGGGCGTGGCTGCCGGCCTTGCCGACTGGACCGGCGTCGACGTGCTCGCGGTGCGGCTCGGCCTGATCGTCGCCACGCTGATCACCGGCCCTATCGCCATCCTGCTCTACATCCTCACCGGCTGGCTCGCGACCGACGAGCGCTGACAGAAGCCCGCCATTGCGCTAAGGTCGCGGCCAGGCGAGGAAGGAAGCGACCATGGAACGCCAGGGCGACGAAGTGCATCTCAACGAGACCGAGGCAAGCGGCGCGAGCAAGGCGACCGGCATGCGTTACGTGCTCGGCTTTTCCTTGCTGCTGATCGTGGTCGCGATGTCGCTGGTGTGGATCGTCGCATCGGTGCTGCGCTAAACGAAACACGAATTCGACCCTGCGTCGGTTAGCCGGGCTTCAGCTGCGGGGCCGCACGCTCCCCTGCCGAAAACAGGTGGCGCTGGGGCGGCGCCGTTGTAGGTTAGGCGACGGGCATGCCGCCCGAACGAGGAACCAAGCTATGGCCAAGGGTCAGAAGAAATCGAACAAGGAAGCGCGAAAGCCCAAGGCGGAAAAGACCAAGACCATCGCCGCAAACGCGTCGACCAAGGAAGGCGTCGTTCGCGGGCTCGAGAATTTCAAGAAATGATCGGGCGAGCCTCCGGGCTAGCCGCTCCCGCGCCAAGCCGGGATGCGCTGGCGCCGCCGGCAATTAAAGTCGGGCGATCGCCGCCGCCGCGCCCGCCAAGCCTGTGAGAAGCAACGAAATTTTCTGCTGACAAGCCAAAGGATTCGCCTTAAGTCTCTCATATTAGGGAGATTCTGTATGCGTCCGACCCGCTTTACGACTTTGGCGAGCATCGTCGCGCTCCTCGCCGCTTGCGGCGGCGGCGGCGGAGAAAGTGGCGGGGGCGCCTCGCCAGTCACCGTCACGCCATCGCCGAGCCCGACGCCTACCTCCGGTTGCTCGCTCTCCGAGCGGCAGAATTGGGCCGGGACGCAGCTTCGCGAATGGTATCTGTTCCCCGAACTGCTGCCGGCGTCGCTCGACCCCGCGCCCTACAGCACGGTCGACGACTATATCGATGCGCTCACCGCGACCGCGCGGGCGCAATCGAAGGATCGGTATTTCACCTACCTCACGTCGATCAAGGAGGAGAATGCATTCTACTCTTCTGGTTCGAGCGCGGGGTTTGGAATCAGGCTGTCGTACGACACGGCCGGCAGCCGCCTGTTCGTCGCCGAAGCGTTCGAAGCGGCGCCCGCGCTAGCCGCCGGTATCGATCGCGGGACCGAAATATTGGCGATCGGCACCAATGCCGGCAACCTGCGCACGGTGGCGTCGATCTTCGCCGCCGAAGGCGCGGCCGGGGTCAACAACGCCCTCGGCCCATCCGATCCCGGGGTTACCCGCCTGCTTCGTGTGTCGACCGACGGGGTTACGCGCGACGTGTCGGTGACCAAGGCCGAATATGAAATCTCGCCGGTTTCGACGCGTTATGGCGCCAAGATCATCGACGATGGCGGACGCAAGGTCGGCTACCTCAACCTGCGGACCTTCATCGGCCCGGCCGATCCGCAACTGCGCGCGGCATTCGACAATTTCCGGAGCCAGGGCGTCACCGAAATGATCGTCGATTTCCGCTATAATGGCGGCGGGCTGGTGTCGATCGCGTCGCTGATGGGCGACCTGATGGGCGCGGGCCGCGCCAATAGCGTGTTCAGCTACACCACCTTCCGCGCGGAAAAGGCCAGCAATAACGAGACCGATCTGTTCTCGCCGGTATCGCAGTCGATCGCACCAACGAAGATCGCCTTCATCGGCACTGGCGGAACCGCCTCGGCGAGCGAACTCGTGATCAACAGCTTCATTCCCTATTTGCACGCCAATGCCGCGCTGATCGGCAGCAACACATACGGCAAGCCGGTTGGGCAGATCGCGCTCGACCGCACCGCGTGCGACGATCGCTTGCGCGTGGTCGCGTTCAAGACCGAGAATGCGAACCATCAGGGCGAATATTACACGGGCTTGGCCTCCACCGTCGAAGCCAGTTGCCAGGCCGCCGACGACATTTTCAAGCCGCTCGGCGATCCCGCCGAAGCGTCGGTCAAGGGCGCGCTCGATTTCCTCGCCGGGCGCACCTGCACGCCGATCAGCAGCGCGGCGAAGGACCAGCTGAGCCAGGCGCAGCGCGGCCGCGAACTGCTCCAGGGGCCCCAGCCGTCGACCGCCCAGCGCGAAGTTCCGGGCTTGTTCTAATGGACCGGGCGGGATTCCTGCTGGTCGTGACCGCCATGGTCGCCGCCGGTTTGCCGGGCGGACCGCCACCGCGCGGCGGCGACCGGGTGAGCGTGATGAGCAAGGCCGGGCCCGCCATTCCCCCACCGCCGGCGCTCAAGCTGCTCCGCCCCGAGAAACCAACTCCGGCGCAGCGCGTGAATCCGGGGCTTTACTGACGTCGTCGGCGTCCCCACCTTGTGGGACCAATCAATCCAGGAGACGATGCGATGCCCAATCCCAATGGCCCGATGGCCTGCCCCGTCGACGGGACCGTGCTGACGATGAGCGAGCGGGCGGGGATCGAGATCGATTATTGCCCGACGTGCCGCGGCGTGTGGCTCGACCGCGGCGAGCTCGACAAGATCATCGAGCGCAATGCCGGCGAGGCGGGGGCGCCGCCCCAAGCCCCGCAGCCGCCCCAGCCGCCGCAGCCGCCGCAGGCTCCGCAGCCACACTATCCGCCGCAGCCACCCCAGGCGCCTTGGGGGCAGCAATCCTATCGCGGCGACGATCGCTACGGACACAAGCACCACAAGCGCCGCAAGAGTTTCCTCGAGGAATTGTTCGACTAAGTGAGCGGCACCCTCCGCATCCTGGTCGACGCCGACGCCTGCCCGGTGAAGGAAGAAGTGTATAAGGTCGCCTTTCGGCGCGAGGTGGCGGTGCGGGTGGTCAGCAACTCCTTTCTGCGCGTGCCGCAGCATCCGCTCGTCGAGCGGGTAGTGGTGTCCGACGCGTTCGACGCCGCGGACGACTGGATCGTGGAGCAGGCCGATGCGCGGACGGTGGTGATCACCGGCGACATTTTGCTCGCCGACCGCTGCCTCAAGGCCGGAGCGAAAGTGATCGGCCACAACGGCAAGCCGTTCACCAGCGCGAGCATCGGCGGCGCGATCGCGACGCGGGCGATCTTGGCCGACCTGCGGGCCGGCGGCGACGTGATCGGCGGGCCGGCGCCGTTCGTCAAAGCGGACCGGTCGCGGTTCCTTCAGGCGCTCGACGAGGCGCTGGCGCGCGGCTGAGGGTGCCTTCGCCTCAGAGCGCCGCGTTGCCGCCCAGTTCGCGGCGCATCAGCTGCTCGATTTCGCCGCGCTGGGCGCCAGCCTGGAGAGAGTTGGTAATCCCGTAGAGCGATTTGAGGTAGGCGAGGTCCCACTGCGTCAGGCTGAGCGGAGAAGGCCGGCCGGCCTGCTTGGCGTGAAACAGGCTGAGGATCGTCGGCGCTTCCTGTCCGGAGGCAGCGGCGGGGTCGGTGTGGGCAAGCGCACGAAGGGCAACATAATCGGCGATTTCGGTAACGGTGAAGTCCTTGATCGCCGCCGCGTCGAGCACGACCACCGCCATTTCGAAATCGATCCGCGTCTGCGGGGTCAGCCGCGACGAGGTCACCGACGACAAGGTGGTCGGATCGTCGTCGCGTCCACTGCTAATCGTGCGCCCGTCGGCGCCGCGTACCTCGGTGACGTGCCACGCGACGGCGGGGCCGGGGTTCGCCGAC
>JALYQH010000319.1 GCA_030855945.1 Pseudomonadota bacterium
ATCCACTGCCGCAAATGGCCGGGCGCGCTGCTGGTCACCTTATGGTGGCTGCTGACCGTCGAGCTGCTGCCCGGTGCGATCGGCCTGTTCGGCGGCTACGCCTTGACCTATGGCAGCCTCGCCGGGGTGATGGTCGCGCTGTTGTTCTTCTTCGTCATCGGGCTTGGCGTGGTGGCCGGGGCGGAGCTCAATGCCGCGCTGACCGATCCGGGCGACGTCGCGCTCGCCGGCGAAGTCTATGAAGGCCCGCACCGGCACGAATTGGCGGTCGAGCAGCCGGGCGAGGAAGAAGCGCCGGTGGCGGCGAAGAAGAAACCAGGGGGAACAGTCCTATGAGCGGCATCATGACGGGCAAGCGCGGGCTGATCATGGGCCTTGCCAACGATCGCTCGCTGGCGTGGGGAATTGCGAAGCGACTGGCCGAGCATGGCGCCGACCTCGCCTTCACCTATCAGGGCGAAGCGATCGCCAAGCGCGTCGGCCCGCTCGCCGAGCAACTCGGCTCGGAAGTGATGATCGATTGCGATGTCGGCAACATGGCGACGCTCGACTCGGCATTCGACGCATTGAAGCGCCGGTGGGACGGCCTCGACTTCGTCGTCCATGCCATCGGCTTTTCCGACAAGAACGAGCTTCGCGGCGGATATGTCGATACCAGCCTCGACAATTTCCTGATGACGATGAACATCTCGGTCTACAGCTTCTGCGCTGTGGCGGCGCGGGCGCGGACGATGATGAAGCCGGGCGGCTCGCTGCTGACGCTGAGCTATTATGGCGCCGAGAAGGTCATCCCGCATTATAACGTGATGGGCGTCGCCAAGGCGGCGCTCGAAACGTCGGTGAAGTATCTCGCCGCCGACCTCGGCCCCGAAGGCATCCGCGTCAACGCCATCTCGGCCGGCCCGATCAAGACTCTGGCGGCAAGCGGCATCGGCGACTTCCGCTACATCATGAAGTGGAACGAATATAACGCCCCCCTGCGCCGTAACGTCACCATCGAGGACGTCGGCGGCGCGGGACTGTACCTATGCAGCGACCTCGCCTCGGGCGTCACCGGCGAAATCCACCACGTCGACGCCGGCTACAACGTCGTCGGCATGAAAGCCGAGGACGCACCGGATATTGCGACGGTGTGAAGATGCGCGTCGGCCGATCCGTCAGAATTTCGGGTCGAGTGCAGGGCGTATTTTATCGTGGTTGGACGAAAAACCAGGCGGAGCGGCTAAGCGTCGTCGGCTGGGTGCGCAATTGTTCGGACGGATCAGTCGAGGCGCACCTCGAGGGCAATGCCGAGGCGGTCGAGCGGATGATTGACGCAATGCGGCATGGGCCGAGCGGAGCAAAGGTCGAGCGGATCGAGGTTGAAGCGATTGAGGTCGAGAAAACCGAGCGGTTTAAGGTTCGGCGCTGTGCATGACGATCCACGAGACGGCGGCGGCTTACCATATGATGAAGCCACGTTAGACTATTACGAGAAGTTTGCGCCGACCTACTCGGCGAGCGGAGCCGGCGGTGAGAGCCGCCACCTTGCTTCCTTTTTAGATCGACTCGCCCCCTCCTCTCGGATTCTCGAACTGGGATGCGGCGGTGGGATTGATGCTTCGGCGATGATCGCGCGGGGGTTCGTCGTCGATGCCGTTGAAGGCGCACCGACCATCGCGAAGCTAGCGGAAAAGCGACTGAGATGTCCTGTAAAAGTCATGCGGTTCGATCAGCTCGAAGCCACAGCAGAGTATGACGCCGTTTGGGCAAGCGCCAGCCTCATTCACATTCCGCGCCAAGCCCTTTGTGACGCGCTTGCCCGTATCTTTGCGGCCTTGAAGCCGTCAGGGCTGCATTTCGCAAGTTATAAGAGCGGTGGGCATGAAGGACGGGACAGCGTTGGACGATATTACAACTATCCATCGGGCGAGGAGCTGCAAGGGTTCTACCGCCAGTCCGCCCCATGGCAGATCATGAACTTCGTCGAATATGTTGGCGGTGGATATCCAAATGGCTCCGGGCCTTGGGCGGCCATCATCGCTCGTCGGCCCTGAGCCTCTCGTTCAAGATTTTTCAGCTAGCCCAGTCGCCCGGCGATCGCCCTGAGCATGTCGGCGAGTGCGGTCGCGCGGGTTCGGTCACTGCCGATCGCGCCCGCTTGCCCGGCCAACGCGCGCAATTGCCCGGCCAGCGCCGCGTTTTTCGACCCGGTGCCGAGCAGCGTTCCGGCCTGCGTCAGCGCAGCGCCGAGCCGCTGGTCGAGCCCCGCGTCGAGCTGCCCGGCGCGGCGGAGCTGGTCCATGTAGGCGCGGGCGACGACCGGCTCGGCGGGCCAGGATACCGGATATTGCTGCTGCGGGTTGAAGGTGCCGCGCTCACCGGCGAGCGCGGCGGCGGCAATTTCATTCTCGCTGAGCATCGCGCTTGGCGTCAGCGCGAACACGTCGAGCCCGCGCGCGATTTCCGTCGCGTAAATCCGCCCGCGATAATAATAAGAAGACCAGAAGCCCGCCGTAGTCGGCCGCGCCGCATCGACCGGACCGCGATCGAAAAAAGCGATTTCGGTGGGCTTGCTGCTGTCGGTGAAGTCGAACACCGACAGACCCCCTTGGTACCAGGCCTGGATCATGATGTCGCGGCCAGGCACCGGTACGATCGAGCCGTTATGCGCGACGCAATTTTCCATTTCGGATTGCGGCGCGGGCAATTTGTAGGTGCCGCGCCGCGTCAGCTTGCCGCCGACGATGTCGTAGATCGCGTCGGCGCCC